>JANQOL010000393.1 GCA_028289675.1 Pirellulaceae bacterium | reverse complement strand
CGTTCAAGGCGGTAAACTTGGTCAAAGCAGTGTTCAGATCTTCATCCGGCGTGACGCTGGTGACCCGTGTGTTCATGACGTCGCCCGCATTGGCAATTTCCCAAATGGCATCGTTGTACAGATAGGAACGGACGTCTTCGGCGGAAAAAATGCCGATCATTCGTTGCTGTCGATCCACGACAGGAAAATAGCGTTGAGGCGTTTCCGCCAGTAAGTGCACGATCGTATTCAGGCTGGTGCCCTCGTAGACCAAGTGCAGCTTTGCATCAGCTTGATAGACGTCACGAACGGACATGCCTTCGAGTACGTCGATAATGAAGTCACCTCGGTGAGCACCGGACTCCAGGCGGGTTGGGACTTGTTTTTCGTAGAGAGTCCAACGCCGCATCAATAAGAAACAAAGCGTCGAGACCCACATGGCCGGTAGCAGCAATTGGTAACTGCCAGTCATTTCAGTGACCATCAAAATGGTCGAAAACGGTGCTCGCGCGCAGCCGGCGAAGAATCCCGCCATGCCGACAACGGCAAACGCGGCGGGCTGCGTCACCACTTGCGGCCACACATTGCCCAGTAGTTTGCCGACCGCACCACCCAGACAACCTCCGATGACCATCGAAGGGCCAAAAACGCCACCGGATCCTCCTGAGCTGATGGTCAATGACGTCGTCAGAATCTTGACGAAGGCCACGCACAGCAGGGTCCACACGGCCAGGTCGTCCAGGTTGGAAAATGCCGATTGCAGCATGCCGTATCCACCGCCCAGCACAGCTAGCAAGTCTTCATTCTTCCCCGCGGCAAAATACACTCCCAACCCGACCAAGCCGGCTAGAAAGGCTCCCAAGGCTGCGCGCCAGTAGGTTGGTATCGGCAAACGCTGGAATAGATGATGTCCCCAATAGAACGTCTTGATATACAGCACGCCTGCCAGCACTAAGACCAACGCTAGCAGCGCGTAAGGAATCAGCTCCAATGGTGTTTCAAATCCGAACTGCACCTCGTCGCCGAACAGAGGCATGAACCGGTATTGGCTGGGCAAGGAAAAGCAGAATACGGAATAGGCGACTGTGGACGCCACGGCCGCCGGCATGATAACATCCGCTTCCAGTTCAGCCTCGCGATAGAGAATCTCTCCAGCGAACAAGGCGCCCGCCAAGGGAGCGCGGAAAATGGCCCCCACACCGGCTCCCATGCCGGCTGCCAACAAGATCCGGCGGTCACGCGGCGTCAGATGGAACCAATCGGCCATGTTGGAGCCCAGTCCCGCGCCGATCTGGGCGATGGGTCCCTCGCGTCCGGCGGAACCACCGGTGCCTAGCGTGATGGCGGATGCCAGCGTCTTGATCAGAGGTGTCCACAGCGGAATTTTGCCGCGCTTGTTATGAAAGGCGTCGATGGCCGCGTCGGTCCCGTGGCCCGCCGCTTCCGGTGCGAATCGCCAGGCCAGCCAACCGGCGGCCAGTCCGCCAGCGGTCAGCAATAGCAACAGCCGCCAGGGTGACAACTGTCCGTCGACAGCAGGGAACGGGGAGTAATCTGCGGCCGCTTCATGGATGGGGAATCCAGCTCCGTAACCAAGCCCGCACATCTGCAAAAACTGGACGAGCGTCTGAAAGACGATGGCTCCTAGACCCGCAAACACACCAATCAGCGCAGATAGAAATAGCCACTTGCCAGCAGAGGGCATCTCAAGGGCTCGGACAAACGACAGAACTCTTTTATTCACGGTCAGGCCAGAAAAAGCGCGTCTGACCGAGCGGAGGCTGGTGTCAGGACTGCAGGTAGAAACGCTCGATTCTAAATCGCGCTGTGCCTAATCACAATCCGAAAATAGCCGTCTTCCGCGTAGCTGAGTGGTGGCACGTCGCTTGACCTGTAACGGCGCAGAACTCAAACCGACGAACGTGTTGTTAGGATGCCGAGTCGTCCGTTCTCAGGACTCCGCGAGTGCGGCCCGCATGTTGTTCATGCTGGTTCGAGCGATCGTCTCAATACCGGGTTCGTAATCGAAGACCTCGACACTGACCCAACCAGCATAGCCCGTTTCACGAAGCGCCCCGAAGATGGGCACAAAATCGACCTCGCCCATGCCAGGCCCCAGCAGATTGGGATCGTTGGCGTGGAAGTGAACCATATGTTTTGAGTGCGCACGAATGACGTCCGCAATTGGGGAGCCTTCGGTACTCATCGCCTTGACATCTAGATGCAGTTGGATGTGTGGGCACGCCAAACGATCAATGACCGCCACTGTTTGCGAAGCGTGATTCCAGAAATTGCCTTCGCCGGGACCCAGGGGTTCCAGGGCTAGCGTGACCTGAGTTTCCTCCAGCGTGGGAGCCAACTGTTCCAGGACGTCGATGGCGTTGGTGTCTGCTTGCTCGTGGGTCATTTCGGGCGGGAAGTTTCGTTGCCCCGGGGAACCCAGCACCATCAACTGGCCGCCCAGGTCCCGGCAAAGGCGAGCCAACTCCGCCAAATAGCCCGCGGTCCGAGACCGGGTTTCCGGATCGTTGGTCGTCAAGTGATATCCCTCGGTCTTGGCTAGCAACCAATGTAGGCCAATCATCTCGACTTCGGCCTGTTCCAATTGGCGAGCCAGCGCTGTCCGCTGCGACGACGGCAAGGCAGTTGGCTGATCACCCAAGGTAAACGGCGCGACTTCCCAGCCTGTATAGCCACAGTCGCGGGTTAGTTCCAAGGCGCGATCCCAAGACCAATCCTGAAACAATTCATTGCAAATCGCGAATCGCATACTGTTCATCTCAATTGAAAAAGTCATCTTGCCGGTAGCCGCTATTCTACGTTTGGAAGTCGACCAAGTGTTGTACCGGTGTTTGACCCGCAGCCGTAGGTGCCGTTTTTCGTTTGACCCGTAGCCGCAGGCGCAGGCGTATGCCGCCGATAAACCAGGCAGAACCAAAGCGTGCAGAGCCTGCGCCTGCGGCTACGGGTCAAACGAGAGAGAACGGACAACGACGCGCTCACTTCTCGAATCGAGCTCGATAGACCGGCTGACCACTGAGGCGGGCGCGCCGTTCAAAGTGCGTGGTGTAGTCCATGGTGTGTTGGGCTACGCGTTGCGGAACGTAGCGGGGACCCGCCAAACTTGTACGGTCCATGACTTCGGCACAAATGTGCTCGTAGTAGTCGAGCACGTCCGTCCAGAAATGAAACTGGCCACCGACCATCAACGTGCGTTCGATGTCGCCTAGCGTTGCCTCATTGAGCACGCGCCGCTTTTTGTGTTTGTTGCGCCACCATGGATCCGGAAAGTAGACGTGAACACTGTGCAAACTTCCATCTGGGACCACATCGCTCAAAAATCGTTGCCCGTCACCGCGTAGCATAGTGGCGTTGTTCAGGCCATATTTGGATAAACGCTGGGCCGCGCGATTCGCGAACTTGGCAGCCAACTCGATGCCAATGAACTGGTGATCGGGTTGTTGAGCGGCCGCCATCTGCAGGAACAATCCCTTGCCGGAACCAATCTCCAGATGTGTCGGGCGACCCTCCTCGGCCAAATCCGCCCAGGTTCGAGGCCGTTCCAGCACGTCGACGGCCTCTGCGTTCATCTGAATGTCTCGCTGGATTGGGGGACGTAGGGCGCGAGCACCTGCCTGCCAAAACTCGGTTTGCCTATCAACGGTACTCGGCTGGTCATCACGCGAACACGATAGTTGCCGCCAATGAGGCTGCCAAGTGGTCGCGCTCCGATCTTACGATCGTGGAGATAAGAACAGTTCGCCGGCGATCGAGTCCGGAGCCGGTCGGTTTGTAGGACTTGTCACGATTGCAAGAACCAGCTGATGCCAGGTTCCCTGGTCACTCGGTGGAGGCCGAGTCTGGCGGTGACCGCGCGTGCTACGTTTTCTTGGGCGTACTGGCGCCGTCATTTACTTGACCACTTTCGAGGATCCGATCATCCATGCGAGTGTCGTTCAGATCCTATCCAAACCGAACGGCGGGTGTGACGCTGGTGGACGTCGTGATCACGGTGACCATTATGGCCATCCTGTCCGCTGTGGCGGGTCCGAGATTCTCCCGCACGTTGCAGCGGCTACGCGTGGAATCCGCCGCAGAACGCCTGGTGGCCGATCTGGCGCTCGCCCGCCAACGCGCGGTTGCAGGCAGCACTTCCCAGTCGGTCGAGTTTATCGCCGGCACGGATCAGTATCGACTCGTTGGCATGGATGATTTGGATCACGGCGGTGGCGATTACACCGTCGATCTGGAGAAGTCCCCGTATTTGGCCACCGTGATTTCGGCCAACTTCGGCGGAGATGGTGTTGTTAACTTTGACAACTATGGGCAAGCCGACTCCGACGGCTTGGTGGTGTTGGACGTGGCCGGGCAACAGTTGCGTGTGGTCGTCGACGGAGACACGGGCAAGGCGGTCATTCCATGAGTCGTATTTCACAGGGCACCACGTCCCGAGCCAGGCGCGCCCGCATCGGGTTCAGCTTGATCGAGATGGTCATCTCCATGGTTTCTGCCAGTGTGTTGGTCGGCGGGTTGGCGACCGCGCTCTTGGTCGCCATGCGGGCCAATGATCCCGAACAGGGGCCGACGCGTGCTAGCTTGGCCAGTGCGGACGTTCTGTCCGACATGAGCGAGTTGCAATTCGCACTCAGCGTGACCGAGCAGACGCTGACGGCCGTGGAAGTGACTGTACCGGACCGCAATGACGATGGTTCCCCGGAAACGATCCGTTACGCTTGGTCCGGCATCACGGGAGATCCGCTAACACGCAAATACAACGGAGGTGCCGCGTACGAAATCACAGGCGCCGTTCATGATTTTGAAATCATCTACCACTCGTCTGATTCGCAACTAGTGTACTTAGACGTGCGCCTGCAACTGTCGAGCGATCTAGCTTCGGTGATGGAGTCCGCACTGCCCCTGTTAAATCGGCCATGAGCGTGCAAGTTCGACGAAGAAATCGCAGTTATCGAAGACCTCCCCTGCTGCCTAGGCCAACTCGCCGGGGCCTGAGCCAGGTCGAAGTGGTCATGTCCACGCTGTTTGTCATGTTGACGCTGTCGGCCGCCATGCACAGCTTCGGAGTCGTGCTCCGCAGCCGTACCGGAACCAGTTCGCAGGCCCGCGGCCGATTGTTGGCTCAACAGTTGGCGACGGAGATTCTGAGTCACCACTACCTCGATCCCGGAGGCTCGCCCGAATTCGGTGTCGAAAGTAGCGAAGTCAGTTTTGACCGCGCGAGCTTCAACGACGTGGACGACTTCGACGGTTGGTCCGCGGCGCCGCCGGAAGACCGGGATGGCAATTCCCTCGATCAAACAGACGGCTGGTCACGCCAGGTGTCCGTGGCATGGGTGGAACGAGACGATCCCACGGTAACATCGGCAACCGATCAAGGCGTGAAACGTATCACGGTTGCGGTCGCCTACTTGGGCCAGATGATGCATGAACTGGTCGTCCTGCGCAGTGATGGAGACAGTTGATGAGGCGACGATCCACTTCCGTCGCACGCCGACCCAGACGCGGTGCGACGCTGTTTATTACCGTCCTGTTTACCTCCTTGATGGTTTGCCTGCTCGGCTTGGCCAGCCTGACATTGATTCGGGTCGAAACGCGGCAAGCTGACCGGTCGTCCGAACGAATGTTGGCCCAGCACAACGCGCGCTCGAGCGTCGAACTGGCGCTGAACATCTTGGACAATGATGGTAACTGGAGAAACAACTACACCAGCGGAACGGAAGTCGGTCCCTACGAATTAGGTGCCACCAGTCATGGCACGATCAGTTGGTGGATCGAAGATTCCGACGGGAGCCTCATCGATGATGACACGGATTTGCGATTGGTAGGAATTGGCCGTGTGGGCGATCACGTGCAAGTCGACCGGCTGGACGTCACCTCGCCGTTGGTGTCTCTGGACGTGTTGAACACAGCCGTCTATGCGACCGGTGATGTGTTGATTGATGATGACGTGGTGGCTGCCGGCGGACCGGTGGTCAGTGCGCAAACGTTGGAGACCGGGGATGGCTACGTGGGAGACGTGGAAGCGAACGTCGTCGTTGACAGTGGATCCATCGCTGGCTCGATCACCACAGGTGTGCCGCCAAGGTCCCTGCCCTCGCCCGGTGTGTTCGACACCTACCGTGGCATGGCTACTGAAATCGCCTTTGCGGACTTGGATGCTGGCAAAATCCACAAACAGCTGCTGTCAGGAATGTCCAATCCCTACGGCTTCGGCAACGCCAATGCGACCTACCACATTCACGTGCCCGCTGGCGAGCACCTGAAGATCGAAAAGAGCCGCATTCTCGGTTGCCTGCTGGTGACGCTTGAAAACAACGCCGAGTTCGAACTCCACCAAGAGAATCTGTGGGAGCCGCCCATGTTCAGCAATCATCCGTCGCTGATCATCAAGGCGCTGGGGTCGGCCACGGTCAAACTGAAGGGCAGCAACAAGGATCTGGATGAAACCAGCGTCAACTATAATCCGTTTGGAAGTCCCTACGAAGGCAGCTGGGATTTTGATCGATCCGACAGTTATCCATCCAAGTGCACGGGGCTGTTCCACATCATCGGCAGCGAGACTGAATTGGAGCTGAAAGACCGCTTGGATCTGACGGGCACGGTGCTGACTGAGGGAAGCGCCACGCTGGGCAAAAAGCTAGACGTGACCGTCGATCCCGGCTTGTTTACCGATCCGCCGGACGGCTACTTGGGCAGTGGCAACGTTTCGCCCGTCGCCGGCAGCTGGAAGCGTGGCACAGCACCCTAGCGATGAACGGAGGTGCCAGCGCCGACCGGCGCGCTAGCTACTGCCAGATGCCCTGTTGCAGTTCTTGCTTTACTTTCTGCGGGCTCCGGCGACGATGAATGTCCGTGCGATGCTTCCACGGATCGAGGCCAGCGGCCTTGTAGCGGTCGATCAGCTCGGGATCGATGCGCGAGATGATGAACTCTTTGAAGTGTTGTGGGTCCAGCGACAACCGTCGGTAGCGTTGCACGAACTCAGCAGACACGCCACTAAGGATAAACTCGCGATAGGAGGCCAATGGTAGCGCTGCTTTGACGTAGCCGGACAACAGCTTCGGATCCACCGAGCTCTGCACGAACTCTCGGTAATGCTCGACATCCAGACCAGCGTCTTCGTAAGCACGCAACCGCCCAGGCGACACTCGCATGTTGATGAAATCACCATATTCGTCTAACGGTAGCTCGGCAGCTCGATAGGCGGCCAGCAACTCTGGGTCCACTCGCCAGTTGATAAACTTGCGGTGGTGGAGTGGATCAAAACCAGCCTGCTGGTAACCCTCCAGGAGCGATGCACTGACGCGGTGATTAATGAACTCTGCATATTCATCGGGATCTAGTCCAGCGGAGCGGTACTCGACCAACAATTGGGGCGGCACACGCCACGTGATGAACTGCCGAACCGGCTGCAATTGGAATCCGGCTTCGCGATAGGACTTTAGCAACGCGGCTGGAACACGTTCGTTGATGAACGACTGATGTTCCCGCGGATCCAATCCCGCGTCTTGGTAGGAAGTGATCAGAGCTGCGGGTACTCGCCAGACCAGGAAGTGCAGGTTGTCCGAGATTGACAAGTTGGATTCCTGGTAACGTCGAACCAAGTCGGCTGGCACACCGTCGATCATGAGTATGCGCCGCGCATCTTCGTCCTGGACCAACTCTTGCAGCTGCTGGAGATTCTTCACCTCGCGGGCCTCGTTGTCGCCGACAAAGAACAATCGAAACAGCAAGGCTTCGGGAGCATCCTCGATCCCCTGACGTTTCAGTTGGGATTGATATTGTTTGCTGCCTACAAAGCGGAATGTGCCTTCACCGATGACGGAGACGAACTGCCCGTGGAAGCTCAGCGTGCCGGGTCCCCGCGTCCACTTGAAATCTGTGGTTTGCGAAGTGACGTGTTCGTCGAACTCTTGCAACTTGACTGGCGCGGAATAGCCCCAGCGCCAGTCCGCGTCTTCCGCTCCACGGACGACCGTTAGTTGCAATTGGGACGCATCCAGTTTGGCTTCCCAAGTTCCTTGGACTGGCCCTTCGGCATGCAGGTGTTCTAAGGACGTTTGCCCAGCGCCCGAAGACGAGAACAGCATGGCTCCGTGACCACGTGATACTCTCATCGCGTGCCGGTCATGCTGGCGGTGGGATTCACGGAAGTTGGCGAGAGCCTCGGCGAATCTCTCCTCACCTCGTAGATTATCTAAATCGGCGTCGCGGTCCAGAAACTCCTCGTCCAGATGTTGAGCCAAGCCTAATTGGATGGCTTTGTCCAGAAACTCCAATGCTTCATCGGTATCCTCGCGCAGGGCACTCTCACAACACAGGTTGTAATGTCCTACCGCGGCGTAGTCTTGTGTTTGTGCGGTCCGTTGATGCCAGCCAATGGCTTCGTCCATGCGTCCTTGCATGTGAATGGCAAACGCCAAATTGGCGATGGCCCGTTCGTTGTTGGGGTCCAACTCCAGTGCTTCTCGATGCAACGCTTCGGCGTCGGCAAATCGCTGTTGTTCCGCGTGTTCGATCGCCTCACAGAGAAGTTCTTCAGCGCGCTGCTTCGTTTTTAGGCGAGCAACTAGTTGAGCAAACCGAGCGTCCTTGCGTAGCGACTGGAGATCTTGGTCGGAGCGAAAATGTGACACGCTGACAAAGCCTTGATCGACGGCCTTGTCGAGGGCCGCGAAAGCCTCGTCCGGCTGATCTCGCAGGGCCATCAGACAGCCGATGTTGTAGTGAGCTTTGGCCGCATAGCGCGTCGAGGCTGTGACTTGGCGAAATGCTTCCAGGGCTTCGTCGATCTTGCCAAGTGAAGCCAGCTCATTGCCGGCTTCAAACAACCGCTCTTCCTTGGAACGTCCGTCATAGATGGAACCGATGGCAACCGACGTCGCGGAGCTCGAGGATGGACTGGATTGGTCGTCGGAATCCGACTGCGGACTCGGAAACGACAGAAATCCTGAGGCCGAGAGTCCCAGCACGAGTGCCAGGCACGTCAGCGCTGCGCCGCCCATCAGCAGTTTGGTGCGGCGACCGGTGTGGTTACCTTGGACGAATTCCACCCGAGGTGGCTTGGAGATGTCTGGTTGATGCAGGTATGCCAAGTGTTGTTCGAGCAGTTGATGCAAATCGGCCGCCGACTGAAAACGCTGTTCCGGTGATTTCTGCAACAGTTTGTTGATTACATCGGACAACGTTTTCGACACCTGAGGATTGACCTGCCGAACCGGTGTGGGCTCTTCGTTTTGAATGCGGTTCAGTACGCCTAAGGGCGATTCTGCGCGGAACGGCAACCGACCGGTGGAGATGAAGTAGATCAGGCTGCCCAGGCTGAACAAATCGCTACGTTGGTCCGGCCGCTCGCCTCGCGTCTGCTCGGGCGACATGTAGTTGGGTGTTCCGGCCAACCAGCCAGTGCGCGTCAGTGACGCATCATCTTCGGCGCGTGCCAAGCCGAAATCAGTGATCAATACTCGGTTGACGTCGGCTTCGACCAGGATGTTGGCCGGCTTAATGTCCCGGTGCACGAGACCTTGAGAATGAGCGGCGGCCAGCCCAGAGGCGATCTGCAACGCGATGCGCACGATCTCGATCTCTGTCAGCGGTCCTTGTTGGTCGACGAGCGTTTGTAGTGATGGACCAGATACAAAGGGCATCACGATATAGGGTGTCCGGCCATTGTTGTTCACGCCGTGGACGGCGATGACATTGGGGTGAAGGACTCCGGCGGCGGCAATTGCCTCTTGAGCGAACCGTTTGCGGGCCGTCCCATGGCTGGCCAAGTGAGGCGCTAGCACCTTGATCGCCAACGGTCGATTGAGTTCGGCATCGTGCGCCTTGAGAACCACGCCCATACCGCCACGGCCAATTTCCCGCTCGATATCGTACTTCCCGATACGTCCCAACATTTCCGGATGTTTGGGCGGTTCCAACAACTCGGCGATCGGATACTGCCACTGCGATTCGTCTTCGTCGGTAAGCACTTCGTCGTCGGCTGCCGGAAAGTCCACAGTCAGCGGTGCGAAACTTCCGGACGTTCCACCGACGCTGGACGCAGCACTGTCTTTCAGCAGCAGCGGAGCCTTCTCCCACATGGCAGACTGCGCCGTGAGGTCGTCGAGCGCTTGCCGACAATCCTCGCACGCGTGCAAGTGTTCGCCGATGGAATGGGTCTTGGGCGAATCTCCATCGCCGTTTAGCAGTTCCATCAAGTCATCCTGACTAACGTGCTGTGACTTGATCATGATTCGTCTCCACTAGATCGGATTGCCGCGTTTGTCTCGTTCAATCGGTCCTGAATGAGTGCTGAGAGGCGGGCCATGATTCGCGAGCGAGCCACGTACACCTGTCCACACTCGATGCCCAGCTCGTGGGCGACACGTTCGATGGGCTGGCCTTCGACGGTTGACAACCAAAATGCTTGCCAGTTAGCGACCTTAAAGGAAGGTCTTAGTTTTTCCGCTGCCCACAGAAAGAGTTGCTTTTCGTATTCGGCCTGAAACAGGTCCGAGTCCTCAGAACGCGGCGCCGCAACCTGACTCAATCCACCTTCATCTCGCGACCAGTTGGACCGTTCGACTTTTCGTTTTCTTAAAAAATCGATGGTCTGATTTCGCGTGATGCGATACAGCCAGCCGCGGAACGTGCTGCGCTGCTGGTTACCGTTCCAGGTTTCCACCGACTTGGCGACTCGGCTAAGCACCTCCTGGGTGACCTCGGCCGCGTCGGCGTATTGAAGTCCATGACGTTGGATGAACCGTTGAACGACAGGTTGGTAGATTTGGACGAACTCGGTCCACGCATCGTTGTCACCCGCGTCGCGGATGCGAGCGATCAAGCTGACTCGGGTGTCGGGTGATGCGGGTGGTTTCATAATTGCGGGCCTGTTCTACCAGTCTCAACGGAGCCATAGCTGCAATCTTGCGCCGACTACCGAAATTCTTCCAAATTGCTTCCAATCCCTGAGCAATCCTCCAAATCCCATCGGTTCGTGGTGCGGATTCTCGCACCAGCCGGGCCTGCCCGACCTGAGAATCGACGAACTGTTGCGCACCACGAAGCGGCTTCACGCCAAATCGCGCAGGCAACATCTGGCACAACCGCTACGACCGGACGAGCGGCTGGCGGACAAGCTGGGAATCCGCATCTTGCCCAAAATGTCTTCACGTTTTTTGCAAATAAGGGTCCGTCGCAGCTCGTTCGAGTGAATTCTCAAGCTATATGACCAGTGGGCGTTTTGGTGGATCCAATCGAGTTGATTCCACCTTACCAGCTGACTCAGCATGCAAGTACCAAAGAGGGCGAAATGACTATCCGCGCAAAGATGACCATTGCCATTCTGATTCCATTGGTGGCCATGACGGTTTTTGCTGGAAAAGGCGTCTTGCAGAATTGGCGCGCCAGCTCAGAAATGCAGTCCGTCGAACGACTGACTCAGTTTTCCGCCTCCGTCAGCGCGCTGGTTCATGAAACGCAGAAAGAACGGGGCGCTACCGCTGGTTTTCTAGGGAATCCAACGGGCGAGTTCGAGTCGCGGCTCCTCAAACAACGCCAGCAAACCGATCAGCGTTTGGACGAGTGGCGGACTTTTATGGCCAGTTTTGAGCCGGAGCAATACGGTGAGGGATTCGCGCGTTTGGTCGCCAGCGCCAGCCAGCAGCTGAGTCTTCTCAGCTCCAAGCGGGCGGCCATTTCCAACCAGGCACTGGCCACCGGCGAGGCCATCGGTTTTTACACCAATCTTAACCGTCAGTTGTTGGACGCAGTCGGTCAGTCGTCTTTAGGCGTCAAGCACAACGGAGCCGTAGCGGTACGCATCAACGCGTTGTCTGCATTCTTGAAGTCGAAGGAACGGGCGGGAATTGAACGGGCCGTGTTGGCCAACACGTTCGCCCAAGATCGTTTTGGCCCGGACATGTACGAGAAATTCACCGCCTTGGTGGCCTTGCAAGACGCCTACATGGCTGAGTTCTTGAATCTGGGTTCCTCGGAAGACGTGGCCTTCTACGAAGAGACGATCCGAGCGCCGGTGGTAGCACGAGTGAACGAGTTCCGTGAGGTGGCACGACAGCAGGCTGCGACCGGTGGCTTCAACCAGGATGCGACGGAGTGGTTCGATACAATCACTGCCAAGATCAACTTACTGAAGCAAGTCGACGACAAATTGGTTCAGTCGCTGCTGAACCATGCTCGAGACGAATCGCGCGCTGCGGGCGCCGCCATGCTCACCAGCACTCTGACGACGAGTGCGGTGTTTGCGTGCATCCTATTCGGAGGATGGTGGTGCACCCAGTCTGTTCTGCGCCGTCTATCGGCCGTCACCAGTCGCTTGCAGAATATTGCCGAAGGCGAAGCCGACTTGACCAGCCGTTTGGAAGAGCCGGGAGACGAGATAGGCCAGTTGTCGCACTGGTTCAACGTGCTGCTGGTGAGGATTGAAGATCTGGTGGTGGGCATACGTACGACGTCGAACGAACTCACCAACTCGTCAACTCAACTGGTGACAACCGCGGAGTCTTTGAAATCGGGAGCGGATGCCTCTCAATTGCAATCCACGGCGATCTCTGGCGCGGCTGAGGAAATGGCTGTCAATATGGAGCTGACGGCGGCATCCACCGCTGAGATGTCTATGGGCATCAAGAGCAGTACCGAAACGATCAATGAGATTCGTGCGTCGATTGAACAGATCGCCGATCATTCCAAACACTCGGCCACGGTAGTTCATACGGCCAGCAGCCGAGTCGCCAGCGGCAACGAACAGATTGGTCAATTGGGTTCGGCGGCTCAGGAGATCGGTGACGTGATCGACGTCATCCAAGACATTGCCGAGCAGACCAACATGTTGGCCCTGAACGCTACCATCGAAGCCGCTCGAGCCGGTGAAGCCGGCAAGGGGTTTGCCGTGGTGGCAACCGAAGTCAAAGAGTTGGCCAATCAGACGGCGACCGCCACCGAAGGCATTCGTAGCCGCGTGTTGGCCATGCAAGGTTGTACACAACGGACCGTGACGGCCATGGCGGAGATCGATGACGTCATCAGCAACATGCGCGAGGTATCCGAAGCAATCGTTTCCGCAGTGACCCAGCAAAGTGAAAGTGTGTCCGCTATCGCCGCCAGCATGCAGCAATCGGCTTCGGCGTCCCAAGTTATCGCCTCGGGAGTGAATGATTCCGCCGCAGCCAGTGCGGAAATCAACAAGAGTATTGGCATCGTTAACGATTCGCTGAACAACACGGTCGACGGCGCCCAGCAGACCAACGGCAGTGGCGTACGTTTGCTGGAATTGGCCGACAAATTGCAGTCGCAAGTCGGACTCTTCAAGACTCGTGACTCCGATGGCGTCCGACTGAGCGTATAGGGCCATCCGCGCGAGTCATTAGCGGTTACGCGCGCGAGTGATGTACCAAGTGCGGTAGCTCGGGAACG
>JANQOL010000366.1 GCA_028289675.1 Pirellulaceae bacterium | reverse complement strand
AAATCACAGTTGCCGGCAGGCCGCTCGCCGGCTGCTGGTCACGGTCTCTTTGAATTGCCGGTGGGCTTTTGTAGAATGCCGGACTACTACCAGCTGGGGCGCCGCAAGCGAACTCGTAGCCGATTTCAAACTTCGACTTGCCCTCCCCGTTGATCAATCATGCGTCCGAAGTTGTACCTCATGCTAGGTCGATCGAATTGGCTCTCGGTCCCATGTCGAAGGTAGAAGCCATTTGCCAGCCGCGTATTGATCCGAGCCACGTGACCTCCAATTCTTGAGTTTTGTGTCTGCTTCCATCCGATCGTTTCGCAATACCGACGTGGATGCCGTATGTGCGGTCTGGAACGCGCATCATGCGGCCGCAGGTGTGCCAACGGTGATAGACCCACTTCGCTTGGAGTGGTTTTGTCTGGCCAAGCCCTATTTCGATGGAAGGCATTTGTTACTGGCCGAGGACCAGGGTCGTGTCGTCGGATGGTTGCATTACGGTCCGTTTAGCGATCCGCAGATGGCCGATCTGTCCCACCAGGCCATCGGTATCTCAGCGTTTTGCGTAGACCCGATCGCGGATTCCGAGATAGCGTTGGAATTGCTGGACCATTGTCTGAAATCCGTACCATCAGCGGTCGAAGCTTGCTACTTTCGACCCTTGCTGCCCCATTGCGGTTTCTATCTGGGTTTGGGCCCCGCCGACTCGATGGTTGGTGCCACCACAGCGGACGCTCGGGTGTGCGAGTGGATTCAGGCTCGTGATTTCGCGCCAGTGACGCCGGCCTGCCAGTGGGAGTTGGATTTGAGCCGCTTTCAAGCACCTGTTGACCGGCAGCAGATTCAGATTCGTCGATCCACGTTGGTTCACCGTCAAGTCGATGAGCCGCTGTTGCCGTGGTGGCAAGCTTGCATCTTGGGGCATACCGAGCCAACCAGTTTTCAACTGACCCATCGCGCGCAGCGACGTGTCCTGGGTGAAATCTTAATGTGGGCCATCTCGCCGGAAATCCAAGCGTTACCCGAGTCAGTCGTTTGGCTGTGGCCTCCAGCCACTCCAGACGAACAATTGGATGAACCTCAGTTACTATTTCTGCTGGCCGAGGCTTTGCGTGAATTGCAAGCCGAACGTATTGACTGTGTACGCACGGTCTCTTTGGCGGATGAGACCAGCAACACCAGCATTCTGCGCAAACTGGGCTTCAATGTCTTGCAAAACGGGATGGTCTTTCGCCGGGAAATGCGAACAACGTCAGCGTAAGCCGCCCCAGCGAACGGCTATTCAACATCGTCTGCAAACATGGAGGCCAGTGTCGCGTCGTGGGCCTCTCCCTCAGCCAGTCGCCGCGATTCTTCTTCGTCGGTCGTCTGATTGAGATAGTTGACGACCATGAGCGCGTCCAAGGCGCCAACCCGACCATCACCGGCCACGTCCAAATTCGCTGGGGCCTCAGAATTCCCGCCCGCATTTTGTTGGTTCAGGAAATTGACAATCAGCAACGCGTCCAGCGCAGACACAACTCCATCTTCGTTGACGTCTCGAGGATCAAACTGCTCATCGGTTCCTCCACCTACCTGCGGAGCACAGGGCGCATCTGTGCCGTCATCCAGGCAAATGGTCACGTTGGCTATCGGAGTCGACGGATCAAACGCGCTGGTCAAGTTTTCGCCGTTGACCATCTCCGTGCCGATGAAGTCATTTAGTCCGCCATGTCGCTCGATGACTCCGTTTTGGTCCAGGCTGTCGCCTCCATTGGCGCTGAAGGCCGCCCCACCATCGGGATCGTTAACTTCCGTACCGGCATCATAGATGTGCCTTCCACGAATGGCCAACGTACGTGTTCCATGGAAACGACCGGTTGGATCGAACAATTCGATAGCGCGTGAATCCAAGTTCCCGATGAACGCGTCGTTCGACGGAATGACCATGCTGGCATAGCTTAGGAAGCGAAGCACGTCCGGACTGCGGACGTCAATGGTATGTGTGACGCTCTCCCCTGGCTCGAAGACCGGTGCACCTGCAAAACCCTCGGGCGCGACAATGACCGTATCGACGCCCTGTGGTAGCTCGGTTGCGAAACGAGTCCGTAGCGGCGCAACATCGCCTTCCTCAGCCAGTTCTTCCAGACCGCCAAAGCCCGAAGCCGATTCACCAGCGGAGCCCACATCAAAGTTACCTTCGTGGAAGCCAACCCAAAATGGAGTGAGCAAGAGACCGCCAGCGTCAGAACGATTTTCGACGGTGATTTTCAGACGCACGCCCACGTCCACCTGAATTTCTCCCAGGAGCCGTTCGCTATTGATATTACCTACCGTGTCGCGCAGCGTTCGATTCTGCAAATAGACTTGATAGAACCCGTTATCGGAAAAATCGAAAGTACCCGCGGATGGTTCAAACGTGTAAGTGGCAACAACCGTCCTGGGATTCGTACCTGCCACCGCGTCGGTGGTCACGCCGGTGACACGCAAAAAACTACCTTGCGATCCGGAAATCCTGAGATCATCGACGGCGATGCGTGATAAGTCCACACCGGACGGGTCGGTATAACGGACCTGCAAAGTATGCTGGCCATTGCCCGCGCTGACGACCGGAGACGCCGACAATTCGGCTTCAGGTGCCATGCGGTCGAGTGGTTGCGCCGGCTGGCCAGCCAAGCCAATCGTGATGCGGGCAAGCGGCGTGTTGTCGTCAAAAGCAGACTGCAGTTCACCGCCGATCGGCAAACCAGTTCCAATAAAGTCGTCCAGTCCCAGGTGCACGTGGATGACTCCGTTTTCATCCACGGAGTCGCCGCCACCGGTCGAGAAGGCCGCCCCACCTGTGGGGCTGTTGACCTCCGTGCCTGCATCCCACACCTGACGACCATAGACTTCAATGGTTCGCGGGCCTAGAAATTCCCCGTCGAGGCCGAACAGTTGAATGGCACGGGAGTTCAGGTTGCCAATGAATGCATCATTGGAGGGAATGACCATGCTGGCATAACTGAAGTAGCGATTGAGGTGGGGATCAGGCACGTCAATTGCCAACATGGCCATCTCTTCCGGTTCAAAGACCGGCGCCTGGCCAGCTGGCGAATCGAGCGCTGCGTCGACTCCCGCGGGATTTTCAGTAGCGAAACGATCTGCCAGTGGTGCCGTGTCACCCGTCTCCGCCAGTTCTTCAAGACCACCGAAGCTGGCTGCGGTCTGACCAATAGTGCCCAGGTCAAAACTGCCGTCGTGAAAACCAAGCCAGAATGGCGTGTCGGACAATCCACCAATCGGTGATAGATTCTCGACGGTGATTTCCAAGGACACGGGCACATCGATTGACAACTCGCCAACTTGTCCGCCCGCGACGGCATTGCCCGACACATCGCTGACGGCTTCCGGACGCAAACGAACTCGGTAGCTACCATTGTCGTTGATTTGCAAAGGACCTTGACCGCGGACGGTGTAAGTTGCCGTGACGGTGCGTGGTGAGGTTCCCGCAGCCGCATCCGTCTCGACGGCTGTGACTGACAAGAAGCGGCCGTCAGTGCGTTCGACCAGCAGGTCGCTGGCGTCAATGGAGCTGACATCGATCCCCGATGCGTCACTGTAGGTCAGCGAGATGCGCTGCTCGTCCTGCGTTGTCGCCGCAGCTTGAGTGAAGCCCGAAATCTCCGGCGCAGCCCCATCCACTGGCGGGTTGCTGTCGCCCGCTGCACCGATGGTAATTCGCATCAGTGGAGTATGAGCGTCAAACGCGGAGAGTAAATCGCTACCGATGGGCAAGCCGGTTCCGATGAAATCATCCAGGCCCAGATGCAAGTGAATGACCCCGTTTTCGTCCACGGAATCTCCGCCACCGGTTGAAAACGCAGCGCCACCGCTAGGGTTATTCACCTCGGTGCCCGCGTCCCACACATTGCGGCCGTACACAACGAAGGTGGTGGGACCCACAAAGTTCCCTGCTTCATCAAAGATGGGGTACGCCTGCGCGTCGAGGTTGGCGACGAAGGCATCGTTCGATGGAATCAGCATGCTCGCGAAACTGAAATACCGATCTTGGTCTGGCCGCGCGACGACAAACGACTGAGTAACTTGCTCACCCGGTTCGAAAACTGGAGCTTGCCCCGCCGGAGAACTCAAAACACCGTCTACCGTGTGATTAGTCGCGAAACGATCTTCCAAGGCCGTCGTGCTACCGGTTTCGGCGATGTCCTCCAGACCGCCAAAGCCGCTCGCCATTTGACCTGGAGTCCCCAAGTCAAAGCTGCCGTCGTGAATGCCAACCCACACTGGCGTGTTGGCAAGCCCACCTAGTGGTGAGAGGTTTTCGACCGTCACATCGACGGTTGTGCCAACCGAAATCTGAATATCGCCTATAACTTGGGTCGGCGCTACATTTCCCAACCGGTCCTCCAGCGAGCCGCCAACCAAGGACACGTTGTACGTTCCATTGTCGCTGAACCTAAGCGGGCGACTGGGCTGAAATTCAACCTCATAGGTGATGGATGTTGGGAAACTGGCGGTCGTCATGGCTGCAGATGTAAGCAGCTCAAAACTCAAGTCGTTCTTGGACTCCAGCATAATGAGCGGATCGGAGTCATCAGGAATGCCAGCTGGATCGTTGACGACCACTCTGACGCTGATCCGGTCCGAAGACTCCGTGACATTCAAGCTTTCCACACTAGCTGTCGGTGGCTCAGTATCGGTGGGAACATCCTGGCCTGGTAGGCGCACCGTGATGCGTGCGAGCAGAGCATCGGGATGCAACTGGCCCAAGATCATTCTTCCATTTGGCAACTCCGCGTTCTGGAAATCGTCCAGTCCAGCGTGAGGTCGGATAACGCCGTTCTCGTCCTGAGATGTGCCGCCGGCCACGGTGAATGCCGCGCCGCCTTGCGGATCGTTGACCTCCGTCCCCGCATCCCATACATCACGACCGTATAGGGTGACCGTCAGTGGTCCGCGAAATTGGCCAGCTGCGTCAAACAACTCGTACTTGCGCGACAACAGGTTTGCCAAGAACGCGTCGTTGGATGGAATCACCATACTGGCAAAACTAAAGAACCGATTGTCTGCCGTGTTCTGGACTTCGATTTGGCTGGTCGCGACTTCGCGCGGGTCAATCACTCCGGCAGTCGCACCAGGGCCCGCGATGACGGTGTCTGTACCTTGCGGCTGCGCGGCATCGAATCGACCTTGCAATTCTGACGTGTCGCCTTCTTCAGCCAATAGTTCTAGACCGGGATAGTTGGCGGCGATGTCGCCCGCACGCCCGACCTCAAAGCTGCCGTCGTGCACGCCGATCCAGAATGGAGTGTGGTGGAAGTCATCCGAGAAATTTTCGATGGAGATTTCCAGCGGCACCCCCGCGTCGATGGCAAAGTCACCCAACAGCCTCGCTACGTTGGAATTGCCTCGCAGGTCCCGCACCGAATTGTCCAGCCAGTGTACTTGGTACTGGCCATTGTCGGATTGATCGATGCCTTGACCGGCCGTCAACCTGTAGCTGGCAGTCACCGTTCTTGGATTGGATCCTGGAGCGGCATCGGTCGTTACGCTCTCAATACTCAGGAAGCGGCCGTCGGAGGCTACGATTCTCAAATCGTCGCGCCCGATGGAACTGACATCGACGCCGGAGGGATCGCTGTAGATCACATCGATGACGTGATCCGGTCCCGCTGAGCCAACGTCCATGGCGCGCAACGTGGCAGCGGGGCCTAGACTATCGATCGGTCCGATCGGTGCGGCAGCGGAGGTAATCGTAATCCGTGCGATTGGCGTCTGGTTGATAAAGGCGGTTGAGAGAGTGGTACCGTTGGCCAACTCGGCTCCCACAAAATCATCCAACCCCGGGTGTGTGCGGATGACACCCGCTTCATCAGCCGAAGTTCCCCCAGCCGCGGCAAAGGCCGCTCCACCCAGCGGATCGTTGACTTCCGTGCCGGCATCCCAAATATGGCTTCCGTAGACGTCGATCGTTTGCGTATCTAGAAAGTTGCCCAAGTCATCGAACAACTGAATTCCCAGCGGGTTGCCATTCGTAAAAAATGCGTCATTCGAAGGAATGACCATACTGGCATAGCTGAGATAGCGATTCGTTTCCGAGTTCACCACGTCGATGACTTGTGTCACCGTCTCTCCCGGTTCGAACACGGGTGTTGGTCCAGCGGTTGAATCCAGCGTGATGTCCAGCCAAGTTGGATCGATGCCGGTGAATCGGTTGGACAGCGGCGCCGTATCTCCATCCTCAGCCAACTCCTCCAATCCGCCAAAATCGCTGGCTGGGCGACCAGCTTGGCCGACTTCAAAACCGCCATTGTGAAAGCCCAGCCACACTGGGGTGAAGTGGAGTCCATCGGTGTCGGCTAGATTCTCAATGGTGATTTCGACGGGTGTCGTCGCCAGCAGATTCCGCGGCTCGCACTTTTCCATGAACAGCCGACGAAGTACGGAGCGCCCGTTGAGTTGAGAACACCGTCTCCGCCGTGCCTTACTAGCCGTTTTGCGCATCTCTGCTTCCAGTCGATTCAAAGTACGTTGGGTCTTCGGATTCAAGCGGTTCAAGTTAATCGCTCCCTGAGGGCGGTGCTTCTATCTGACCAATAAATACCGGACTTGCTCCAGCCTCATGGTGTTTCGAGCATGAATATTGTTCTGTAACTTGGCCCACAAAGGTCGCCACCACGATTGGGAATCCCGCAACGAGGCCCGGATCCAGCGCGCACCGGGCCCGCAGCTGCAACGGAATTCAGACGCTCCCGCACCGCATTGGTTCCGTCTGCGCTCCCCGGCGCGGGCCGGGAAATCGCGCTCTGGTGGTCGCGACTTGGGATGACCGACGGGCGGGGAACGCAGCGCCGGCGCAGCGAGGACGCATGATCGCTACGACCGGAACATCCATTTTCCGCGGCCAGAAT
>JANQOL010000364.1 GCA_028289675.1 Pirellulaceae bacterium | reverse complement strand
AGGGGATGATGATCACGTTCGGTTGCTGACGATCCAACTGCGTCTCCAGGAGACGACGCCTTGGCCAGGACATCCGCTGCGTCTTATCTCCGGGCATCCGTATCGAAACCAGCTCGAGCGATCTGGACTCCATGCTGGGGCCTATCAGCTCGATGGACTCCACGTAGGGCTCCAACTGCTGCAGCAAGTCCTGGTAGTAGGTGCCGACGCCATTCCTGCCAGTGATGGCGTCGGAGACGATAGCGATCCGTAACTTCCGGGACCGCGTAGATACAACAGTGGGTGTGCCGGCTCTCCGCAATGCCTGAGTTTTGATGCTCATGATTTCGCCAACTTGAGAGGAAGTCTACCGAACTAGATCAAGGCAATCACTGGGTCCATTTAGTCATGATGCCGACGAAGTTAACTGAGGCCCGCTCGATGATGCCGAAGATGCCGACATTGCATCTTTGGACGCCGGAAGACCCGCTGTCTGCACATTTGTCGTCCCGATTGAATCTGCGCCGGCACTCGCCCCTACGTCATTTGCCAGCTCGAACTTGCGAAGGATCTCGCTGGCAGACAATCCGTACGATGCCAGGTCATACTGATGCTTGCTGGAGTAGCGTCGCCCCGCCTCACAGAGGAGCTTTAATCGCGACCGGTCCGTCTCAGATGTATCCACTCGCAATCTCTGGAGGATCCGCTCCGTGGCCTTATTTGGATTCTCGCGCAGCTGCGAGTAGGTAACCACTGACAATTCGGATTCTGAAAACTGCGCTAGCGCGTGCCACTGTTTTGCCAGCATGTCGACAAGTGCGGAAACGATGCGAGGATCACGAGCAGAGTGGCCAAACAGAGAGAAGCCCATCTCCAGCGAACTCAGTTGAGAGGGCACAACCTCCAACGGATGACGCTGCAAACGAACAAAATCCGCGTCCGGAAACTCGGCCCGCAAGCTGGGGATCCATTGGCTGAAGCTCGGGTTCTTCGACACAATGCGATACTGAGCGCCTCGAAACAGCTGATGCCTTAGCAGCAATTGGCGATAGCGGCGTACCAGGAGCAGGCGCGACTCCGGTGGCAACGTCTCGATGTCCGCCAGTGCCCAGGTGCGGGGCGAGAAAGGAAAGGCGAGCAACCGCAAAAAACACCCGTCATAGGCCAGCAGACTTAGGAAGTCTTCTTCTGGCTCCTGCAAGCCTGTGGGATGAATATGACGGAGCGACTTGGGCAACCGGCAGCCGATCCGCCGCATCACCGGTAACGCAGCAATCCCGAGTTTCCGCAGTGGAACCAGCACCTGATAGAGGCCACCTAGACAGAGCTTTTCACACAGAGCGGGAGCGAATAGCAACTCCCACAATGGGAACGTCGTGAAGCTGTCTCGCTGCGAAGCCAGCAGACGATGAAAGTAAGTGGTGCCGCTACGTGGCAGACCCACGATAAAGACCGGCGGGCGCAGTGCAGTGCGTCTAAGGCTTGGAAACAGGAACTCGTCCAGCTTGAGCGCACAGCGGTGGAACAGCAGCACTGGGACCATCATCGCCAACAACAGCGCACGTCGTAGCCTGCTCAGCCAGGAAGGACGTGGCGGATCGCCGCGATGATTGTCCATGGGACGGGGTTCCTCGAACCGCTCGGATCGGTTCCCGACAAATATTCCACGTTGTCTCGCAGCTGGCTACTATAGCCTTGTTGCAGACGTCGATTTTAATGATTTCTTGATTTAGGCTCCAACCGAAACCTCGGTCCGAGGCTGCCAACTAGAAGGCAATTCGCCAATTTTGGCCAAACCTTGCGGATTCGCACGATTTCGGTGCCACTTAGCCACCCGCTCTGTTGATGGACACCGTTTTCCAAGGCGGCTTGCGCGAATTCCGCGTGGTCACTAGAGATTTCTTGCTGGCGCACTTCACGCTGCTGAGGCCATGAACGTTTGGGATAAGGCGTACCTAGCAAGCGTCGGTGCGTGTACGTTGTGCCGTTTCGTGATTCATGCCGCCGCGTTGGTGGTTTCAGCAGTTGTGGTGTTGTTCACGGCGTGCGGCATGTACTATCGGCAGCGGCTACTTGTCCGCCAATTTGAGCTTAACGTTGCCGTGGGTGTTGTTGGCGATCCTGCAGACCGAGACTTTCGGTGTAGGGATGGCGGAGCGAGTTTGGTGAGTTACAGACTGCTTGAACACGACTAGGGTACGGTTTGTGTTCGACCGCCGTGAAAACTGCCCAGCGTGAGAGTATGCACAGTATGGTCCCGCCTTGCGGCAAGACGCCTTGCGCCGAGACTCGAAACCGGGTCAGTAAGCCCACGCTCAATCTGGCGAAGTGGCAGCTGGCACGAGAATTGCGATCTATGTTCACAGTTGCAATTGAAACGCCGGCGCGGCGTTAGTGGTCCGTCTGACTGTTGCAAAATGCACAAACGATGCAAAACGAGGCGCATTGTGCGCCAACGTTCGGACGCTTAGGCTTCGAGCGCGAGGAAATTTAGGCTATTCTGATGAGTGGCAAGCTGGGCGGAGATCTTTTGACGGAGGACGATGACTGTGGCCAGGTTTGGACTTTTTCTTGCATGTTGGCTGGCGTTTGCTTCGCAACTGACGGCGCAAAACGTCACCGGTTATGGGGCGATGCCCGATCCGTTGCTGTTCTTGTTGCGCGAGCCAGGCGTTCACCAGGACCTGGGGCTCAGTGCCACCCAACTGCGGCAATTGGTCAAGCTCAATCAGTCTTTTGACCAAACGCTGCTTGCCGCTCGCAACATGGAAGAGAATTCCAACGCGCAGCAAGGCAACGTGCAGGTTTTTGAAAAGACGCGACAGGCTATCGGGGAGCTTCTGTCGGCGGAACAACGGCAGCGGCTGCAGCAAATCGCCTACCGCTTGCGTGGTATGCCCTTTGTGCTCGATCCGCGTGCTTCGCAAGCGTTGAATCTGAGTGACACCCAGCGTCAGAGCTTGCAGGACATCATTCGTTCGACGCAAGACAAGCTGAAGGAGCTTCAGCCTGCAACTTACCCCGGCCCGGAAAAGCACGAGGAGCTGCAGCGTCAGGTTGCCGCTGCCCGCAAGAAAGAGCAGCAGGACATCATTGGGATTCTCGATGAAGCGCAGCGCAGAAAACTATTGGAACTGATTGGCAAGAACTTCGACACCAGCCAACTGGGACACGTGTCGTTCAAGGCACCTGAGGTCGTCGACAGTGGGCAGTGGATCAACACTCCGGGCCTGAAACTGGCCGACCTGCGTGGCCAGGTCGTTGCCCTGCACTTCTTTGCCTTTGGATGAATTAACTGCGTTCGCAATTACCCTTGGTACAAGGGTTGGGAAAAGAAGTTCAGCGGTCAAGAGTTCACCATTCTGGGAGTCCATAGTCCCGAAACAAGCGCGGAGCGCGATCCAGCCAATGTGCGATCCGCAGTCAAAAAGGAAGGCTTTCAGTTTCCGGTCGTCATCGACGTCGATAAGAAGACCTGGCGCCATTGGGGCAACACCATGTGGCCATCGGTCTATCTAATCGATAAGCAGGGCCGCATCCGTTACTGGTGGTTCGGCGAATTGAATTGGAATGAAGCCGGCGGCCAGAAACTCATGGAGAAACGTATTCAAGAGCTTTTGGCCGAAGAAGCTTAACGACGGGCACACCGCGATAGGAAATGAGTTGATGAACAACGTCGGTCAGGCCGGTCCAGCTGGTTCGCATCAGGTAGAACGCAGAAGATTCCTGGCGCAATTGACGGCTGCATCCGTCGCGGCCTGGTCCGCGGGTGAGCCGCGACGCATTTTCGCCCAAGAGGACCGCACCACCACGCCCGTAGCGACCGCCGATGCCTGCATCTTGCTGTGGATGGCAGGAGGCATGGCGGCACCGGACACGTTTGATCCTAAACACCACCAACCGTACCGACCCGGACTGCCGGTCTCCGAGGTCCTAAGTACGTTCCCCGCCATCCCAACGGCAGTCGACGGGTTGCAGATTTGCCAAGGACTGGAGCACATCGCCAAAGTGATGGACCGGGCCACGCTCATCCGTTCCGCGGTACAGCCGGACTTGGGCAGCATCTTGCATTCGCGACACCAGTATCATTGGCACACCGGTTACGTTCCGCCGCAAACCGTAGCATGTCCGCATTTGGGATCGTGGATCGCGCGTGTATTGGGACCTCGTAATCCAGTCATGCCTGCCTTCATCAACGTGGGCCAACGTCTGGAGGGCGTAGGAGAAAGCGAGGAGCTGAAGGCGTTCACCACGGCTGGTTTCTTTGGATCTGAGTATGGCCCGTTGAATCTACCCTATCCAGCCGAAGCGGCCGCTTCGGTTCGGCCGCCGGGCCAAATGACGGCCGACAGATTCGCCAATCGTCATCGCCTGTTCAAAGAGTTGTTGGATCGCAGTCCACAACGTGAATTTGCCAGCGACTATCAACAGCAATCGATGGTACGTGCGATGGAAAACGCCTATCGTTTGTTGAGCGCTCCGGAACGGGAAGCATTTGACATTGAGCTGGAAGCCAAGGATAGCTTCGACAGCTACAACACGGGCCGCTTTGGGCAAGGCTGCCTGCTTGCGCGCCGCTTAGTTGAGGCGGGAGCCCGCTTCGTTGAAGTCACCACCGAATACGTTCCGTTTCTCAACTTTGACACGCATGCCAATGGGCACAGCACGATGCGTCGCATGCATCAAGAGATCGACCGCCCGATTGCTCAGCTGATTCTGGACCTCGAACAGCGAGGACTGCTGGAACGCACACTGGTCGTTGTCGCTTCCGAATTCAGCCGCGATGCACTCATCGAAGGTCAGCCCGGCTCGTC
>JANQOL010000346.1 GCA_028289675.1 Pirellulaceae bacterium | reverse complement strand
GCGCCAATGGCGCGCCGAGAGTCTTAGACTTTGGTTTGGCAAAATCAATGGCAGCCAGCCACACGGATGCTCCCGTGGGGCTGACGGCTACGGGCCAGTTTCTAGGTACTTTGGCTTTTGCGTCGCCCGAACAACTGACCGGTGATCCGTCGGACGTCGATGCCCAGAGTGATGTCTACGCCTTGGGGGTCATCGCTTACCGCGCGTTGACTGGCCGCATGCCGTATGCCACCGCAGGACCGCCAGCGGAAGTGCTGGCGAATATTCAGTCGGCGGAAATTGCGCTTCCATCCCGATGGAATCCCGAATTGGATCGTGACCTGGACGCGATTGTGATGCAAGCGCTCCAACGCGACAAACGCATGCGTTATCGCACGGTCAGTCATCTTCAATCCGATTTGCAAAACTACTTGACTGGCGATCTGATCGACGCTCGCCGCCACAGCCAATGGCACCTGTTGGCACGCGTCGTCCGTCGCCATGCTTGGGCCGCCACAACCGTGTTGGCAATCGTCAGCTGTTTGGTATTGGCCGCGATCTTCGGTGGCGTCGCCTTGCTACAAACTCGGCGTTCGCTGGCACTCAGCAAGCAATCGGCGACTCAACAACGTCAATTGGCCACCGCTGCGCAGCAGGCGACCTCCGAGGCCGAGCGACAGGCCTACCGAGCGAGCATTACGGCGGCGACGCTGGCCGGCGACCCGCGCTCGATGCGGGATTGGTTGGACTCTTCGCCTGAGGATCAGCGGCATTGGGAATGGTATTACCTGCGGCAACTGGCCGACCAAACAGAGACACTGCTGCTCGGTCATGAACGCTTTGTCGAATGCGTGCGCCCCGTGGGTGCCAATCGGCTGATCAGCACTAGTTGGGACGGCACCGCTCGCCTGTGGGACTTGGAGCGGCAAGAGCAGTTGTCCAGTACTCAGCTGCACAAGCATGTTTGGGGATTGGCGATATCGCCCGACAAGCGCATTGCCGCGGTCGGCGACTTTGACGGGCGAGTTCATATTTTGCGATCAGATACACTGGAGTCCGAGCGGGTGATAGATGGCCTTGAGCACCCGGTCTTTGGACTCGCTTTTGACGCCAAGGGAGAGCAGCTGGCGGTCTTCCATTCCCAATCCCTCCAGTCGCTGGTGCCGCCCGGGGCCAGCCAAGTCGCCATCTACGATACCGACCAGTGGCAATCGCTGGGCGTCCATGAGTTGGAAACGTCCGCCCGCAGTATCTCTCCGCTGGGTCAAGACACTTGGTTGTTCTCAGGGCTCCAGCAAAGTGGCGTGCTGCATACCCAAGACGGCCTGAAGCGTCAGCTGCCAGGGTCTACCAGCGCGGTGCCAGGTCCGCGAGGAAAACGCATCTTTCTGGCGCAGACCCACGGGGACTTGTTGGCCTTGCCGGCCGACGGTGATCGCAGCTCGCCGCTGTGGTCGTTGCCTGCCGGCGTGGTGAATGAGATTTGTGTGTCCGCCGATGGTCATCGGCTGGCCATTGCCGGGCGGCTCGCGTCTTTGCGAGTCCTTGACGCGGCCAACGGGCAATTGCTCACCGAACGTGTGGGACACGACTGGGCCATCTCTTCAGCGACCTTTGTTAACAATCGTTACTTGGCCACGGGAGGTCGCGACCACAGCGTGCGTGTGTGGGACTTGGCGCCCGAATCCTCCCACGTGAGCCAGTGGCATGGTCACAGCGATAGCGTGCAAGCCATGTTGGCGCTGCCAGAACTTCTCCTGACCGGTTCCCAGGACCGAACACTGCGCTGTTGGGACGTCCACTCGGGGCAGCTACTGGACAAAATCAGTTTGCCCGGTGGGATTTGGTCCATCGACTATCAAGCTAGCTCCGGCCGACTCCTGGCGGGCATCGAAGGAGGGCGCTTGTGGCTGGGATCCCTGGATACCGGCGCGGGCCAAATCGAGACCGTTGATCAGTTTACGGTGGCCAGTGACGGCGGGACGGTACATGACGCGCGATTCTACGGCGAAGATCACGCCCTGATTTGCACCTCGTCCAACCTCTTAGCCCAGGTGCAACTAAGTAACGGGCGCTTGCTTCACACAAACCGGGCCCACCGTGGACACATTCACCGCATCCAGTTGATTGATCAGGAATTGGCCGTGAGTGCCGATCACGACCGCATTTTGATTTGGGGGACAGACGAGTTTCGACAGACGGTCGAGTTGCGGAGGTCCATTTATCAGGACGACTACTCGCTAGAGGTCGTCGGCGATCTGATCGTGGCCGGCCGGAACCCGGGACAGATCGGCATGTGGAATCTTCATACGGGCGCCTTGGAGCATGTCCTCAACGGACACGGTGACGAAGTGTTGGATCTGGCAATTCATCCGGATCGAACACGCATGGTCAGCTGCTCGGCCGACCGCACCACCAAGCTCTGGGATTTGACCCAACGTCAGCCGCTGACCGTAATCAAGACTGGTAACACCGTGCTGAACCGCGTCGAATTTGGACCGGTTGGGCATCGGCTGTATGGCGGCGCACGAGACGGGCGAATTCTCGTGTGGGATTGTGCACCCACTGGCCAGACAGGAGAACTGCGTGACGCCGAACGATAGCCGCACCAGCCTGTCTTTGATTGAGCGACTGCAAAATCAAGAGGAGCAAGCTTGGGCACACTTCGATGCTTTTTACGGGCCGATCATCTATCGCTTTGCGATGGCGCAGGGTGCGTCCCACGACGTGGCCGAAGAGGTCCGTTCAGCCAGCTACGTAGCGGTCGTCAAACAGATCAAGCAGCTGCAGTACGACCAGCAACGGGGCCGATTTCGCAATTGGCTACTAACGATCGCTTCACGACGCCTGGCAGACCTCGTTCGCCAACGACCCGGCCTGCAAGCCGACTCCAAGATTTTGGAATCTCTGGAGGGCCGAGACGCGACACCTCAGCAGGAATGGGAGCGACAATGGCAGCAGCAACTGCTGTTGGAAGCGTTTCAACGTGTCGAGGGTCGTATGGGCGACGAATCGCGTGAGATTTTTCGCCGCCTGGTGCGTGAATCCCAACCGGTTGCAGAGATCGCACGCGACTTGGACGTTTCCGAGAACAAGATTTACAAAACGAAGCAGCGCTCCGTCGACATGCTCCGCGAAGAACTCCGCTTTCTGGAACATGATCCGCTAACCGCAGGCTAGCGTCTCATTACCTTCAGTCGCGTCTGTCTTTGGCGATGGCGAGCCGACCAAGCATCCAAAACTAGCTGTGCAGCATCACTTTTGGTTGAAAGCCAACAAATAACAGACCGAAGCGTTAACCGCTGTAGTGTCAGCTCGGCTCGTGAATTCATCGTGTCAGTCTTGGACCACGGTCACGGGTGCCAAGCTCTCTAGACCGGCCTTCAGCTTTTTGGCGGGGCCAACCACGACGACGATCAATTCATCAGGACGCACGTGCTCCTGTGCGACCTCTAAACACATGTCTGCCGACGTGCTGGCCACCGCGGACAACAACTGTTGGGTGTAGTCGTCAGGCAATCCAAGCACGCGCTGTGACCACAGTTCCCCGGCCACTTGCTGCGATGTCTCGCGCGTGGCCGGATAGGAACCAGTGAAGTAGGAAATCGTATTGTTCAGTTCCTTGTCGCTTGGCTTCTCTGCTTGGAGACGCGCGATCTCGGCCAAAATAGCTTCCACCGCTTCGACCGTCGAGGCATTCTTGCTGAAAGTACTGATCGAGAAGCTACCGGCCCGTTTTTGCGCGCCGAATCCGCCTCGCGCCCCGTACGTCAAACCTTTTTCAACACGAATTGTTTCGTTCAACCGAGCACTAAACGCGCCACCAAAGTACCCACTGACCACGCGGCCGGCGAAATAGTCCGCGTCTTGACGCGTCATCGATCGGTGCCCCACGCGGATCTCACTTTGCACCCCACTGTTATCGACCAGATAGATGTGCATCGGTTGCGGATCCGGAAAATCAGGCAACTCGAGCTGAGGCTTCTCTCCTTGGGCCGTCCATCCGATGAGATACTTCTTGGCCAGCGTACCCGCCTCGGCCAAATCGATGTCTCCAGCAAAAATCAGCGTGCACATATCGGGACGGGCATAGGTTTGCCACCAGCTGCGCGCATCTTCCACGGTCAGCTGCTCCACGTCGGCCACGCGGCCCGAAACTCCGCGGGCGTAAGGATGGTCACCGTACAGGCGCCGACGCAGTTCGCGATCTGCAATGGAACTGGGTTGTTTCTCGGAGATCGCCAGACTGGTAGTCACCTGTTTCTTGAGCTTGGTGAACTCTTCTTCGGGCATCGTGTTGGACAGCACCACGTCGGCCAGCAGACGCATGGCGCGATCCATTTGCTCGGGCAGAGCTCCCAGCGAAACGCTAGACGAATCCATGCCGGCCGACCCTGACAACGAGATGGCATATGTCTCCAGTTCGGTTGCCAGCTCTTTCTCGCTCATTCGCTCGGTGCCCTTGGTCAGCATGCTGAGTGCCATCGACGCGCTGCCGGGTTTGCCCTCGGTCCAAGCACCCGCTTCCATGCCCAATTGCACTGAAACGTAGGGCACTTCATGGTTCTCCACCACGATGATCTGCAAGCCGTTGTCCAGCTCGAGCTGGTCGTAGCCCGTGTCTGCTTCATACTGCAGCGGACCCGCGATGGGGGACTGAGCCAAGCGATTGGCTGGCCGGGAGACACCAGGTCGACCGGGCGGTGGAGGATTGGTTTCGGGCAGCCCAGTAATCGGTGCGTCTTCCGCGTCATTCTTAAACCCCAACATGTTGCCCAAGGTGCCCATCAAATTGCTCTTTACCCGACCTGTGATGGCGTGCTCGGGTTGCATGTACGTTTGAGCAACCCGACGAATATCCTCGGCCGTTACGCTGCGAATGCGATCCAGACGTGTGTTGACCCGTGACACATCTCCTTCCAGCACAGCCGCTGACCCCAGAGCGGCCGCTTTGCTGTCCACCGTCAGACTCTCGGTCACCAGTGCTTTGAGCATCTGGTTGCGTGCCTTTTCCAGTTCCTTTTCAGAAACCAATTCGGTCTGCATCCGTTCGATCTCCTCGTTCATGGCTTTCAAGGCAGCCGACTCTTTGCCACCGATGGGAGGCATGATCGAGGCCACTCCCAACATGCCATCTTGTTCCAGGTTCATATTTCCAGCCATCGCCATGACTGCGGACTGATCTTCGGCCACGACGCGACGGTAGATGCGGCTGCTTTCGCCGCGGCCCAGAATGGTGGTCATCAAGTCCAGCGCAATGGCGTCCGGATGATTCAGGGGTACGCCGCGAAAGATCATGGCCGCTAGGGGCGCGGGAGCGTTCTTCTCCGTGATGTTCACTTGTTTCTTCGCATAGGGCTTGAATTCCGGCGCGGCGATCCGCGGGGGGTCCTCAGCGCGTGGAATCCACCCAAAGTTTCGTTTGGCCAGCTGCTGAACTTCGGCGTGGGTGACGCCACCCACGACCACCAACGTCGCGTTGTTCGGCACGTAGTATTTTGTCCAAAACGCGCGCAGCTCCGGTACGCTGGCCGCCCGCAAGTGTGGAATGGAGCCAATGGTGGACCAACGATACGGATGATCGGGAAACAGGTGCGGGAGCGCCTTTTCCAACAGCTCTCCGTAGGGTCGATTGAGTCCCATGCGGCGTTCCTCTTCAACGACCTTGCGCTCGGTGTCAAAGGCATCCTGGTCGATCTTCAGCATCGACATGCGCTCGGCTTCCAACCACAGCGCCAAATTCAGCTGATTCGCGGGCAGAGTCTGGGTATACACGGTTTGGTCAAAGGTCGTGTAAGCATTGCAAGTGCCGCCAGTTTTGCGAATCAGATCAAAGTGGTCGGTGCTGCCCAAGCGATCCGTGCCGCGAAACATCATGTGTTCAAACATGTGGGCGAAGCCCTGCCGCTCCGGATCTTCATCTTTGGATCCCACGTGGTACCACAAGTTGACCGCCACAATGGGACAAGAAAAATCTTCCAACGAGATCACTCGCAGACCGTTGTCTAGCACAATCTCTTGATAATCGAACTTCTGGGCCTCTTCCGCGCTGAGACACGCGGCCGGCGACAAGCAGCTGCAGAAAACAAACAGAATGACCAAACCAATCACACGTGGGTACACCGCTATCACTCCCTGGGATGGACTGTCAACAGTCACGAAGCTGACAAAAACCAATGGCCAATGAACTGGCTGAACCAACGCGACAATTGTTGATGAAAGACAACGAACGTCGCTTTGCCGAGCGTATTTTAGCGCGGTTTACTCTGTTTGTGTGGAGGGCTCCAAGGCGTTTTCGCCGCCAATTCGTAGATCTTGCAAGCCTGCATTCGTGCCGCTCACGCCAACTCTACAGATTCGGCAGCAACCTCGATCGACCGGACAAGAACGACATTGTGCTATAATCGGGCCAGCGGCCACCAGACCGCGCACAGACCCGAGCGAACCCATCATCAATCCTGCCGTCCATCGTTTCCCGCCCCTGCGAGCCGCACCGCGTGTGGCTTGTCCTATTCGTGAGATGGCAGCGCAAACGCTGAATCCCCATCCACACCAAACGGTAACTCTCTTACTCCCTGCGGAGAACGACATGCGCATGCAGCTGTCTAAATTGCCGACCCTTCTTGCGGTTACCCTGTTCGTCGGTATCCCATCGATAGTACAAGCGGAAGCGCCACTGGCCAGTGAGCTATCACCTGCGGAAGCGGTCGCTACTGCCGAAGTGTCCGGAGGCCTGGTCGTGCATTTGGGTGCAGGCGACGGGCGCTGGACCGAACAACTGCAGGTCCGTCCCGCTATCCAGGTTCACGGGCTGGAAGCCGATGCGGAGTTGGTGGCGGCGGCTCGAAAGCGGATGCGGGCCAAAGGCGATTATGGCGAAGTGTCGGTGGATACGTTTTCGGGCAGCCAGCTGCCCTACGTCGACAACCTAGTCAACCTGATCATCGTCGAAGACCAGGATCAGATCTCAGACGAAGAGATTATGCGCGTGTTGGTGCCTGGCGGCGTGTCGCTGACCAAGACAGCTGAAGGTTGGCAAAAATCGGTCAAGCCGTGGCCAGACGATATCGATGAATGGACGCATTATCTACACGATGCATCTGGAAACTCAGTAGCCGATGATGACGTCGTCGGCCCGCCGCGTCACTTGCAATGGGTGGGCAGTCCGCGGTGGTCACGCCACCACGACCGCATGGCCAGCATGAGCGCGCTAGTGTCCGCGGCGGGAAAAATGTTTTACATCATGGATGAGGGCAGTCGCGTTTCCATTCAATTGCCGCCCAAGTGGAAACTGATCGGACGAGACGCCTTCAATGGCTGTGTGCTGTGGAAGCGCGATATTCCCACTTGGCAATCGCACCTATGGCCCTTGAAGAGCGGCCCGACGCAGTTATCCAGACGGCTGGTGGCCAACCAGGATCGAGTGTTCGTGACCTTGGGCTACGACGCACCCGTCACCGCGCTGGACGCGCGAACTGGCGACACCTTGATGACCTACGAGAACTCTGATTCCACTGAAGAGATCATCTATATTGACAACACCCTGTTGCTGGTCGTCCGCAAAGGGCAGGCTGAGCTGGCCAACTATGTGCCCGCCAACGGCCGCGTAGGAGATCAAGCCGCCGTACGCAGCCTGTTTTGGAATGAAGAGCCGCGCGTGTTGATGGCGTTCGAAGCGGACTCGGGACGCCCACTGTGGGCGAAACAAACTCGCATCTCGCCGCTGACCTTGGCCGCCACCTCCGATCATCTGTGCTTTCACGATGGTCAGCACTTGGTCTCGCTGGCTTTGAAATCCGGCGAGCTGCGTTGGGAAACAGAACCCGTCACCCGCCGCGAATCCTTTACGTTCAACTTTGGGCCGCGATTGGTGATGCACGACGATGTTGTGCTATACGCCGGCGGCGACGGCAAGATGTCTAGTTTCGACGCCCAGTCGGGACAGGCTCTGTGGACGGCCGAGCACCCTAAATCCGGCTATCAATCGCCTCAGGATCTGATGGTCATGAACGGGCTTGTGTGGTGCGCGCCCACCACGTCAGGCAAGGATACCGGCGTGTTCACCGGGCGCGATCCCAAGACGGGACGCGTCGAGAAGGAGTTCCCGCCGGACGTCGAGACCTATTGGTTTCACCATCGCTGCTACATCGCCAAGGCAACGCAAAACTACTTGATTCCTTCGCGGACGGGTATCGAGTTCGTAGATCCAGACCAAGAACACTGGGACATCCACCATTGGGTACGAGGAGGATGCCTGTACGGCGTCATGCCTTGCAACGGTTTGACCTACGCGCCCCCGCACAATTGCGCTTGTTACCCCGAAGCCAAACTGTTTGGTTTCAATGCTCTGGCGCCGGCCGGCCCAACACGTCCAGTGCCCACCACAGTGGCCGAAGCCGGGCGGCTGGAGACGGGCCCCGCCTGGGAGCAGCCGCTGGGTGACTTCTCTGCCAAGCCTGGCGACTGGCCAACATACCGGCACGACGCGGCCCGCAGCGGCAATATGTCCAGCGAAGTTCGCTTCGGGCTGAAGCCTGCTTGGTCGACCAAACTGGGCGGAAGACTGACCGCGCCGGTGGTCGCAGGTGGCCTGGTACTGACGGCGCAAATCGACGCACATACGCTGCTAGCCCTGGACGAAGAACAAGGTCACGAACGTTGGTCCTATATAGCCGGCGGGCGGATCGATTCACCTCCCACGGTCGAAGGTGGTCGAGTGGTCTTTGGATCCAACGACGGTTGGGTGAATTGCCTGCGCGCCACCGACGGTGCACTGATCTGGCGGTATCGAGCCGCTCCGCTGGATCGACGGGTCATGGCCTATGAGCAACTAGAGTCACTGTGGCCGGTGCACGGAAGTGTGCTGATCCGCGACAATCAAGTCTACTGTGTGGCCGGACGCTCCAATTTTCTCGATGGCGGCCTCCGCTTGCTGCGATTGGATTTGGCCACCGGTGAAAAACTGTCCGAGACGATCATGGACGAAACCAATCCGGAAACCGGCAACAACTTGCAGGAGAAGTTGCAGATTCTGCAGATGCCGGTCGGACTGCCGGACATCCTGTCCTGCGATGGAGACCACATTTTCATGAAGTCCCAGAAGTTCGACTTGGAAGGAAATCGCCTAGAGATCGGACCCAACTCGGGCGAGTTTGTCGGACAGGTCACCAAGCAGCGTGGACCCGATGCACACATCTTTGCACCCATGGGCTTCTTGGACGACACCTGGTTTCACCGCTCTTACTGGGTACTGGGACAGAGTTTCGCCGGCGGGCATGGCGGCTACTACCAGGCCGGGCGCTTCGCTCCCTCGGGTCGCATTCTGGTCAACGGCAATGGCTACGTGTTTGGTTATGGCCGCAAGCCCGAGTACCTACGGTGGACCACGACGCTGGAGCACCAGTTGTTTGCCGCCGAACCGAATCCCCCGGAAATACCACCGGAGTTCGTCAAAAAATCGAGCGGTGCTAGTGGTTCGTATGCTCAGTTCGCCAAGTCCGAAAGCCTGGATCCCACCAACAAGCCGCTAACCATCGAAGCTTGGATGACAACGACCAAACCGCAGGGCGTGATCGTGGCGCGTGGTGGACCGACGCACGGATTCGCACTGACATTGAAGCAAGGCAAAGCCAACTTTGCGTTACGCGCCAACTCGGAGCTGACCGAGATTAGCGGCGGTAAACGCCTGGTCGGTGGCTGGCATCACGTCGTCGGCATGTTGGACAGCGATCGCAGCATGCGGTTGTACGTGGACGGCCAACCGGTGGCGGAAGGCTCGGCAAAAAGTCTGCTCCCCGACGATCCCGCCCAGGCTCTGGAAGTGGGCGCGGACGCCGGTACGGCAGTCGGTGACTACACCTCGCCGCATACACTGACCGGCATGGTGGACGAGCCTCGATTGTATTTCAGGACCTTTGATGACGAAGCTGTTGCCGACCGTTACGAATCAGGTGGCGAGCTGGGTGACACCGCAGTGCTCGCGGTCAGCTTCGACGATGGTTCGGCACGGGACCATTCGTTGAGTCGCAATCATGGAACCTTGCACGGTGGCAAACTGGCCGACGGAAAGTTTGGCAAAGCCATTCAATTCAGCCCCGGCAACAAGAAGGGCGGCAACAGCAAGAATCAGGGCAATACGCTGGTCAAACCCAAATGGACACAGGACGTACCAATCTACGTACGCGGCATGGTTTTATCCGGATTCCGCTTGTTCATTGTCGGTCCGCCAGACATCATTGATGAAGAGCAAACGTTCACGCAGCTGAGCGAAAAGGATCCACAAGTCCAAACGCTGCTGTCACGTCAAGACGCCGCGCTGGCGGGCGAGCAGGGCAGCCAGCTGGTGACCATCAATACCGACACCGGTCAGGCCGAAAGCCAACTAACGCTGGAATCACTGCCGGTCTGGGACGGTCTGATTGGCGCCAACGGCAAACTGTTCCTGGCCACCCAAGACGGCCATATTCAAAGCTTTGCACCTGAACCCGAGTAGAGATGCCATGCTTTCTGGATTTCGACAGTCCATTGCCCGTCGGTGGTTTTTGCAGCAGTGCGGCCTCGGATTGGGCCAAATCGCTCTTGGCAGTTTGGTAGCCGACAGTTTGGCGGCCAGCGATGCTCAGGGCGGCCAGCGTTTGAATCCGTTGGCAGCCAAAAC
>JANQOL010000343.1 GCA_028289675.1 Pirellulaceae bacterium | reverse complement strand
ACATTCTGCAAGTCGCGGCCTTCGCCACCGGTACGCTCTGCCGGCATGGCGAAAATCCGTGCCGTCTGGGAAGCGGACACCGCCAGGTTCTGCAGTTGTGTCCAAAGGCCGATGCCGCGCATCAGCGGTTGCAGTGAGCGGCCGGCCAGCAGGGTGCATGCCACAAGGCCACCAACAGTCAACGCACCGTTGATGACAAGGAGACTGCCGAATCCGGCAACGGCCAGGATCGTGAACTGCGCCGCGAAGGCCCCGCTCTCTTGCGCACGGGCGCTCAACTTCATGGCGGCAAGCGACGGCCCGGCATTGCCCTCAAGCAGCCGTTCGTAACGGCGGGACATCAGGGCTTCCATGCCAAGGCCTTTGACAGTGTGGATACCTGTAAGCACCTCCACCACGAACGCCAAGCGGCGATCCTCACCCTTGCTGCGCGCCTCAACCACTTTTCTTAACTCAGCGCCGATAAGATAAGCGGCCAGGCTGAACAGAAGAAAGATTGTCAGGGGTACCAAAGCGAGCGGACCAGCGATCCACGCAATCAAGCCGAGGAACATGATGGCAAACGGCAGATCGATCAGCGCAACCATGGCCTGACCGGTGTGCTGCTCGCGCATGGAATCCAGAGCAGACAACCGCTCCATATGAACACCGGCTTCATCGCGTTCATACACACTGACCGGTGTTTGGAGCATATGGCGCACGGCATCGCACTTCATGAAATGCACGAAGCGCGTGCCAGCATAGGAGACAATTTCGGAGCGGGCGTACCGCAAGATGGCGTCGAGCAACAGGGCTGCGGCCACACCGACCAGCAGCAAGGTCAACGTGCCCGTCGCCTCATGTGGGATCACGCGGTCGTAAACCTGGAGAATGACCAACGGCATGGCCAACGCCAGAATATTAATCGCGATGGTCCCCAGGATCAGGGGAAACCGTTTCCACGGCATCATGCCAAGCAGTTGAAGCGCGCTTATCGCGACGTCTTGCCTGCCATCGTCATAAGTACTCGTCGTCGAACCCAATTGACCCACTCTCGTGTTGCACGCACTCATTCAAGAGAGCGCTTCTGTAACCCGTTAAGCACATTAGCGGCGTTATCATAAATAATCGGTAAAAATCCTTGAGTATTGGGCGCGTCTGTTTGAATACCTCTCTGTTAACCACTTGATAATAATTTGGGCAGTACTCTCCACAATCGTAGAAAAAGTATGTCCCCGGTATTGTGACCGGCGGCCAGAAACGATCCGGACTCAAGGGCCGGACGCTTCGCTTGAGAGGATGTGTCGATGAGTGACCGTAATTCCAACGGCTCCAATGCGCCGACAGGCAACCAATTTGATGAGCAGACGCGCGTCGATCTTGCAGGGCGCGAGAAAAGCGATGCTGCGGAGAAGCTGAACGGTGGCCCAGCCGGCGGTCCGACCGGCGACGGCAACACTGGCCCGTCTGATAACGCGCATCTGAGCACAGTCCATCGCGGTTCCGGCTCACCGCTAGATGCCCGTTTCCAAGAGCAAAACGATGGCTTTGGCAGCGACGCCAGCGGCCCAGCATCGCAATCCGGCGCTGGAACTGACGGTTCTGGCACCGAATCCGGAGATGG
>JANQOL010000332.1 GCA_028289675.1 Pirellulaceae bacterium | reverse complement strand
TGCAGAAAGTCTTTTTCGGTTTCCTTGACCAGTTTAAATTTATTTATTTTATAACCCTCCGAATAATTTCTCGAGGCGAACGCTCGTAGAACGTTCCTGGATATTTTGAGGATTTTTTTCGTGTTTCTCGGTGCCGAATTGTCGACCAATAGCCCCAGCGCGATGATGATGGAAGCCAGCGAGATCTGCTCCAACTGGACACCAAAGATCGCGATCACGGCGATAGAAGCCAACACGACCACGGGAATGTTGGCGGCCATCACCAGTGAGGTCCGCAGGCCAACGAACAGCAGCACTACGATGACGACGATGACCACAGCCGAGACCACGTTCGAAATCACATCATCAATCTTGGCCGACACATTGTCGGACTGATTTGAGATGGGCACCACGGCGATATCTGGCGGCAATGCCTGTTCGATGCGAGCCATTTCCTCGACACGTTGCGTACAGAGATCGCAGACATCGATAATGTTGCTTCCCGATTTCATGGTGACCCCAATCACCACCGCCGGAAACGTGCCTTGGGAATTTGTGAAGCGACACAAGACGTCCGCTGGATCGACATAGGTACGGTTGACCGACATGCCCATGTCGCTGAGCGAAACCAAATTGGCTGAGTCGCCGGACTGTGCCGCGGCCACGGTCAATGATTCAATTTCGGTAACGGCGTCAAATTCACCGCCGGGTTTCACCGCAAAGCGTCCTTGAGCGGTGTCGATCGTACCGCCGGGCAAAACGATGTTTCGAGACTCAACCAATTGCCGAAGCGTGTCGGTCGTCAGTGCCACTTGAGACCAGGTACCCAGGTCCGTTTCAATGAAAATCGCTTCATCCCGCACGCCGTACTTTTCCACCTTGGCGACTCCCGGCAAGAGCCGCAAAGCATCGCGTACGGAATCGGCGGCATCTTCCAATTCGCGCGGGCTGTAGGCGTAGCGGGGATCGATCGTGGCCTGACCTTCCAAGGGGATTTGGAACACGCCCAGCACCAGAATCGACGTATCACCAAAATCGTCGTTGACGACGGGTTGGATATCGCGGCTAGGCATGCGCACCAATTCCACTTTGGCGCGCACCTTGTCCCACACATTGGCGATCGCGTCGGCGGTCACCCGATCTTCGACGTCCACATAGATTGTCGACAGGCCGTTGATCGTCGTGGAACGCAGTTTTTCAACTTGTTCGATCCCGTCGAGCGCTTCCTCCAGCTTGTCGGTAATCAGCTCTTCCACTTTGACCGCGGGCGCGCCCGGCCATTGGGTAGATACTACGCAAGAGCGAATGGTGAACTCGGGATCCTCGCGACGGGGCATGGTCATAAACGTGACCGCGCCCCACAGCGTCATCAACGCTCCCAACGTGAGCACGACGGGGCGAAAGCGAATTGCCAGACCGGCCAAATTCATAGAGCGGCCCCGCTCTCGGAGACTCGGACCGGTTCTCCATCGCGCAGATAATGAACTCCTCGCGTTGCGATTTGCCGACCCACCAAGTCCGATTCTCCATCCACGGAGCGGATCCGCAGCATCGAAGACAGTGTGTTATCCGCGGTTTCAATGGCCACCTCTCGACGATGTACGGTGGCTTGCCCATCAGCCGATTCGACGACATAGACGTAGTTGCTGCCATCTTGATGAGCGATGGCATCCATGGGGACGTACAGTCCGGGTTGGCTGGTGCCATCGGACAAATCAACTTGAACCAGATCACCCGGGCGTACCTTCCATTGCATATCGCGATCGACGCGAATCCGATCACCGACCCAATCGTCCGGATCTCCCTCAGCGACCGTCAACTTGCCAGCCACCAGATTCAAATTGGGATCGAACGTGCTGTCCTTGACAGCGATCTCTTGGAACACCCAATTTCCAAGAAAGGGGATGCGCGAGGCGCCAAGTTCCACTCGCATCTTGGCAACTTGGATGATGTTGCCTTCTGGCAGATTTTCGGCCACGGTCATGTCCAACACACGCCACACGAACGGGCCCTCAGCGTCGCGGCGCAAGGCTTCCTCCGCAACGTAGTACTTGCCTTCTTCGATACCGGGCAAAAATTGAAAATCGATGCGCCACATTTGATCAGTCAGCGGCAATTGACGGTCAGCAGATTCCACACCATCCAGCAAACTTCTTTCGTTCAGCATGAGTAACGTCAGCGTAAATGTTCGGGTCTGTGGATCCGCGGTGGGATCGATCAAGTACAGAAACCCGTCTTTCATTTGTTGGCTGCCATCGGCCTGAGCGACCATGACCGGCAACCGCTGACGCTTTCTTAGGCGGCGGGACGCCTCGGCTGACACTTCGACTTCGATCTTGATGGGATCCATCATTTGGACCGTAGCTACCGGCTGGCCCGCACTGACCACGCTGCCGGGCACGACTTCCACTGCGGCAATTTGGCCTCGAAATGAAGAGTAGAGTGTGCAGTCTTCCAAACTGCGTTCGGCGTCTCGTTTGGCTTGCTCGGCCTTCTGCACCTGCAGTGTGAGAGACACCAATTCAGCTTGCTTGGCCTTCAAGTTGGCTTCCAGCTGTTCGATCTGGGAGCGTGCGTTTTCGAATCTTGCCTGATCGCGATCTACATCGGCAACCGCTCCAGCGTTTTGTTGCACCAGACGGCGACTGCGGGCCAATTCGGTCTCGGCCAGCTGCCTTTCCGCCTGAGCGGCCCGCATCTGTGAGGGCAGACTCTTCTCGATTTCGATGTTTACCGCCGCCACGCTTTGTTCAGCGCGAGCTACTTCAGCGATCGCCGATTCGACTTGCAGCCGGTAACGCTCGCTCTCCAAGCGGGCGATTGGAGTGCCTTCGACCAGAATCTGGCCGTCCTCACCCACGATGCGACCTTCGACATCGGTCCCCGGCTCCAGCACCCACTCGACTCGTCCCGCCACCTCAAAGCCGATGCTTTCCGTTTTCCAAGATGAAGCGGCAGCCGATACCGGCGCTGCCGAAGGCGGTTGGCCGACGGCCAGGGTCAACACTTCGATGGGCCTCGGTTTTTTACTGGCTGTCAGGTCCGTCTGTTTGGCGGGCTGGCAACCGGCTAGCGCCACCAACACGACCGTCAGCCAACCTTGCCGTTTGGAAGACCCCAGCGGCCACGGCTGACGCGGTTGCAATCCTATCATTACGCTGTGTTACCCATGTCAAAATGTAGGGATTCATGAACAAGTATCGGCTGATCGGTTTGATCCACCTTAGTCGGTTGCAGGGGCCCCAGCGTTCCAGCTGGCATTGTTTTGCCGAGCATGCCGAAGGAACGGATAGAAACTGTCCTAGTGATTAAATGCTTACTTACTATAGTTTAGCCGGCTGCCATGGGAAAATACCCGTTGGATTGCATTGTGGTGCTTCGCGGCATGCTCTTGGCTTGCTTTGTCACCAGTCTAGGCGGGTGTGCCAGCCTGCAGCACTGGTGGCACAATGATTGGCGCGTCGGTCCCAATTATTGCCCACCTGCGTCCCAGCTCTCTGACGAATATCGTGATGCTGCGTCGGATATGGTCGATCCCGACCGATTGGTGGATCCGGAGTGGTGGCACGTCTTTCAAGATCCGCTGCTGGACTGCCTGATTCAGCAAGCCTATTCACAAAACCTGTCGCTGAAAACGGCGGCGTGGCGCATTGCCGAAGCGCGATCATTGCGACGCATCGCCGCTGCCAACCTGTGGCCGCAAAGCCAGACAGCGTTTGGGCAGTATGCGCACACACAAAACAGCCTAAATGCCGGTAATGCCTTCCCCGGATTTCCGGTAACCATCGATGATTGGTCGACTGGATTCGATGTGGGCTGGGAACTGGACGTGTGGGGACGCATTCGCCGCAGCGTGGTCGCCGCCGACGCTCAAGTTTGCGCGGCCATCAAAGACTACGACTTCGCAGCTGTCACGCTGTTCGGAGAGGTCGCTTCGCTCTATATCCAGATTCGTTCCATCGATGAGCGGCTCGAGCTGGCGCGCAAGAACGTCGAGTTGCAATCGGGCAGTCTCGAGGTTGCTTCTATCCGCTTCAAAGAGGGGCGGACGTCCAAGTTGGATGTTGTGCAAGCCGAGTCCAATGTGGCTGCGACACGGACTTTGATTCCGCAGCTCGAGTTGGCGCGTCGCCAGTCGATCAACGCTTTGGCCACGTTGTTGGGCCGGCCCCCAGGCGAATTCGAAGATTTCGCACCAGGCCGGATCCCAACGGTGCCCAGCGAGGTGATCGTCGGTATCCCCGCGGAACTCGTCACGCGACGACCGGACATTCGCTCGGCCGAACAGATTCTGGCGGCCCAGTTCCAGCAGATTGGAATCGTCGAAGCCGATCTCTATCCGACGTTCACATTTAGCGGGACCCTGGGCCTTCAATCCGCCCGCCTGAGCAGCTTGTTTGAAGGTCGCAGTTTCACGGGCACAGCCGCTCCGGGGTTTCGCTGGAATATCCTCAACTACGGTCGCCTGCGGGAGGCCATTCGAGTGGAACAGGCGCGGGTGCAGCAGATTCAATGGGACTTTCAAAACGCGGTCCTGACGGCTCAGCGAGAGGTCGAGGACGGCATCATCGAGTTCATTAAAGCTAAAGAGCAGTACGAGTATGCTGGCAAGCAGACCTCGGCCAACTCCGAAGCCGTGAAACTGAGTATGGCACTCTACAAGGAAGGTGAGCAAGATTTCGGCCGAGTCTTTGTGGTGGAATCGGGATTGGTTCAAGCTCAGGATCAACTCGTGGCCGTCAAGGCCAACATCGCCTTGGCGTTGATCAAGACGTACAAGGCGCTGGGAGGTGGCTG
>JANQOL010000329.1 GCA_028289675.1 Pirellulaceae bacterium | reverse complement strand
TTTTTGGGCATGGCTTGGGCACCGTTTTCAGTCAGCAGCGATGGACGCGTGGACAACTTGGACATGGGTCTGAGCGACGCGCGATTGGCCCAGCGGATGAAAACGCTGGAAATCATCGAAAAGGGATTTATTGCGCAGAACCGTGGTCCCGCCGCCCGCGATCACATGAGCGTGCTCAAGAAGACATTCGACCTCATGACCAGCCAGCAGATGCAAGCCTTCGAGGTGGCTTCGGAACCGGAGAATGTCCGCAATCGCTACGGCAATTCATCATTTGGTCGCGGTTGCCTGATGGCCCGACGCCTGGTTGAAGTTGGGGTTCCGTTTGTCGAAGTCAACTTGGGTGGCTGGGACAATCATCAAAATGTTCACGACACTCTGGAGAATCAGCGGCTTCCCGTGCTAGATCAAGCCATGAGTGCCCTGGTCGAAGATTTGGAGCAACGCGAGTTGCTGGACAATACAGCGATCATCTGGATGGGTGAATTTGGCCGCACGCCAACCATTAATGGCAACGCTGGACGAGACCATTGGGCCCGATCGTGGAGCGTGGTAGTCGGCGGAGCTGGGATGACCAGCGGCATTGCGATTGGCGAAACCGATGCTGAAGGTCGGCAAGTTGTTTCCGAGCCATTTGCGGCGGAAGACCTGATGGCCACGATTTGCCACGCCTTGGGCATCTCCTTGGAAACGACCTACCAGAGTAAGAGTGGCCGACCCATGAAAATTGCCAACGGCGGCAAGTTGATTCGTGAGTTGGTCGCGTAGGAGTACGACCGCCGCCAAGAGAACCAACCGGAGGAACTGCAGCTGAGTTTGGATCTGTCACCGTCACGGGACAGATCAAGATTTGATTTTGAGCGACGAACCACGCCGAGAAGGTTCAAACTGAGGATGTAGGTGTCCGCTGAAAGCAAAGAGGCTAGCCAAGTCAACGACGACGTAGCGCCTGAATTGGATTTAACGGAATTGGTTACGCGGCACCAAGTGACCGTGTGGAGGTACCTGCGCGCGCTGGGCGCGGATGCCGCTTTGGCCGATGACTTGACGCAAGACACGTTCTTGGAGGTCATGCGACGACCATTCACGCAGTACAGCGACGCGGCGACCGCCAGTTATTTGCGGCGGGTCGCCCACAACTTGTTGATTACCCGTCGTCGTCGCGAAGGACGCATGACGGTCACTGATCATGCGGAGCAATTTGAGTCAGCTTGGATGCGTTGGGCCGGGTTTGACTCCGGCAACCGAACGCTGGACGCACTAGCGGAGTGTTTTCAGCGGCTGACGGAACGAGCTCAGTTGGCACTCAAACTGAGGTTTTCCCAAGAGTCGTCTCGCCAGTCGATTGCGGATTCGCTGGGCATTAGCGAACACGGTGCCAAGAACCTGATGCAACGAGCCAAATCACAGCTACGCCAGTGCGTAGAGAAAAAAGTCAAATGAACGACAAGTTATCGGTGCAAGTTTTTGATTCCTTGCTGGAGGAGTGGTTGACGGACCAGCATCCGCCGGATCTGAGCGCGCGAATCGAAGCTGCCTGGATGCAGGAGAAGGCTGGAGGGAGTCCGTTGCCGCATCCCAACGCTGTCGACGGCGCCTCGCCGGAGCCAAATTCAGCAACCCTTGGGCCAGGCAACCTGGTTCCCGCAGAATTAGTCGAGTGTGTGGACGATTCTGCAGCTGCCGAAGATACCGTAGACCGGGACGTAGTGCACCAGGACCGTGGGCGTGTCGAAGTCAAGAAGTCCCGAGAAGATTCCAATAGCCGGCCGTCGCAGCAAGCTCTCACTACTAGAAGCTCTTCCCCACGACGCTCCACGCAAATGGCCTTGTGGATGACGGTCGCCGCCGGCTTGCTGGCGCTGTTGGGCTGGCAAGCTTGGCAGGGAGTGGACGGTGCACCGGAGCGGCTGGCGGAGCAGCCTTCGCCTAAAGCGGATAGCGCGGGCCCGGCGTTGGTGGCCGGTGATACGGTTACGCCAGATGGAAATCGGCAAATTGCCGCCGACCCGAGCTCAGTCGCCGAGGCACCTTCGGGAGCCGAAGTGTTGGACTTGCGGGATTTACCCTTTCCCAATGGAGATCAGGCACCTTCCTTGTCCGTGGAACAACCGCTGGTGGCGTCGTCGGTCGCCGCGGAGAAACTCTCCGATGCGGATTTAGTGGCCCAGTTGGATGTCCACCTGCGTGACATATGGGACCAAGTTGGTCTGGAACCGAGTTCGCCATTGTCGGATGTCGAATTAGCACAGAAGATGCATCAGACCATGGTCGGCCGTGGTTTGCCGGACGGCTGGGAGCAGAAGTTTGCGGATGGTGACGAGGCTCTGGATCGACTGCGTTGGGCTCAAACCGTGGCCGGTTTGAGAGATTTTCCGCAGCATTGGTCGCAGAGAATCGTGCGGCAATGGTTGCGCAAGAGCACTTTGCCACTGGATGGCGAACCGGCTCGCGTCTTGACGCAATCAGTGGCCGAGTCTATCGCTACCTCACAGCCGTGGGACCAAATCCCGTCACAAGTATTGGGTGGAGATTTGGATCCCAGTGCGACAGCGACTAGTTCCCCAAGCACGGTTTTTGTCAGTGCCCTGTCGGGTGGTGGCAATCATCGGCTCGTGAAGCGGTTGGGAGTTAACTTTTTGAATACCAACCTGTCGTGCAGCCGCTGTCACGATCAAAAGGTAGCCGGCAGTCCCGAACTAGGGCAGCAGCCTATCTATTGGTCGCTGGTGGCCCTATTGAAAGGCATCGAGGCCCGCGGGAGTGGCCAGCGTGAACCTCGTGAGATCCGCGACAATCAACTTAGTCTGTTCGCGGGAACCAAACGGCAGTCAGTGTTCTACGATTTGCCGGATGGGCAACTCAAAGCGGCCGAGGCGCGTTTCCCGGACGGCGTCAGCTGGCAAGCCAGTGGGCAGTCAACGCCGCGTAGAGCGCTAGCCGAGTGGATATCGAAGTCGCCCGCGCTGGATCGCGCCGTGGTCAACCAAACTTGGAAGATCCTGCTGGGGCGCAACCTGGCGCCACAAGTTAGCGGCATCGATTTAGCCGCCAATGCCGCGCGGCAGGAGCTGCTGGGTTTCTTGGCGACTCAGTTTCGCGCTCATGATCGCGACGTCAAACAGCTCGTAACTTGGATCGCCAGTAGTGAAGCGTTCGCGAGGTCGACGAGTCTGTTAGGCCGCGAGCAATGGCTCGAGATCGATGACGACGAGCTGGAACAGCTGCGGCTGAGTGAGCTGGTCTTCGCATCCGGAAATTCGCTGGGAAGTTCGGCGGAAGCCCGGCAGCTGACCGATTCGCTGGCTGCCGTGCTTAAATGGTCAAACTCCAGGCCCGAGTTGTCTCAGCAGGATGCAATTTTCGCTCAACCAGGTCCGCAAACGAAGAAGCAACGGCCGATTCCGGCGGCACGGCCCAGCGGCGTGCTAACACCGGCGTCCAGTTTCATTGTGCATGGCGAAAGGCCAACAACAGCGGAGTTGTCGTTTGTCAGACGCTTGCTCAAGTCGTCGCGCTTGAGCTGGGAACAACGCGTCGAGCATATTGTGGCCCTGAGCGATGCCGAGGTTGCCAGTGATCGTGTCCAGCGGTTGGCCAAGGAGCTGTTGCGGCATCATGACGGAGATCCCGAGCGAGCTCTGCTGGATCTGTTGTGGTCCGTCGAAAACGCAGATGCCGGTTAAACTGGCGGTGGCAGCAGCAACTCCGCCCATAGGCTCTGGCCTTCTCTCTCCCCAAACCGGCACCACCATGAGGTGGATCTACGCGATTTGGGACCTCGACTTGCCTGCCCAGATCGGCAACTGCGTAGGCATTCGGCGCCAAGGGTGTTAGAATTAAATCTACTGATCTTGGGAATCCCTGGAAATTGCCACCCTCGATTTACCGCAATTGATTCTTCTGGAATCGCGGTGACCAGGCGGCACTCGCCGATTTGCCTGTGGCCAACCCATTGACCCAACTGTGATTTGCCACATTTAGAGCAGTTACTTTTTTGTGGACGGATTTTCGGGCGTTTGTAACCACCAACATGGACTGGGATGGCCAAACACCTAGGCTGCTCGCACGACAGCGCCGGTCATAAGGCGTACGTTAATTCGCCCGACGAAGTCCTGAATTAGTTGATGTTACGCGCCGTCAGCCAGCGTGGCTCTTACGAAATTGGGACGAACGATTGACCTGGATGGACGCAGTATGGCCCAAAACTTTTGGCATGTAAGAAACTGTTCGCTCTTTCAGCGTTTGACCGAAGGGCAGCTGGAATCGCTGGAGCGGCGGGCGAGAATCAAGAAGTATCCCAAAGGTTCCTCGCTGTACCTGCCTTCCGATCAGTCCGATGGGACGTTTTTGCTAGCCGACGGACGCGTGCGGATTTGTTCGACCACCCCCGAGGGAAAACAAACCATCCTGGCGTTTGTCGAACCCGGCGAAGTATTTGGTGAGCTGGCATTGGTGGAAAGCGGTCCGCGCGAGGAGCGGGCCGAAGCGGTGGTCAACTCGACGGTCATCCTCATTCCCAGCGACCATTTGCGCAGCCTGATGGAGGAGTCCGCTCACCTGACCATTGGTGTGACGAAACTCATCGGTCTCAGGCGCAAACGCGTGGAACGCCGCCTGCGTAGCTTGCTGTTCCGCAACAACAGAGATCGCCTGACCCATTTATTGGTGGAGCTGGCCGAACAGTACGGGAATGCCACGTCCGAGGGTATCGAGCTGTCAATCCGACTTTCGCATCAAGACTTGGCGTCCATTATCGGCGCCACTCGAGAGACCGTGACGACCTTGTTGGGCGAAATGCAGTCCGATGGGCTCTTGCGAATTCGTCGCCAGCGACTGCTCATACTCGACTTGAGAAAATTGGCCAATTCCAGCAACATTACTCAACCGTCGCAATCGTCGGAACGGAAAGCCGAGCCGCAGGCCTCGCCACTGACGACGCGAAACCCAATGACGATTCGCGAGGTCTAACAGGTCGGACACCTGGATTGCAGATACGCCAGCGCATCGGCGATGAACAAATTTTCAAAATTTTGCCGCGTCGTTAAACAGCACGAATGTGAGCTGATTCACTGAGTAACGATCGAAAAACGGCGATACTTAAAGCGATACACGTAAAGTTTTCCTGGCCCAGAGAAAATGACTCAACAACCCAAAGATTTGAATGACTGGGAGTCGTGTCCGTCCGGAACGTTGTCCCATTTTTCACACCTGCAGCGTTCGCGCCGCACGATGACTTTGGTGAAGCGTTCGGCTGGTGTCGTGGCCACGGGTTGTGTTTTGATGGTTGCTGCATTGTTCTTGTTCCGCGACGGTGAGGCCGGCAGCACCACAGAACGGGAATTCATGGGCGGGTTGGCCTGCAGTTCGGTGATTTCCGACATGGACGCTTTCCTCCAAGGACAGTTGGACGAGGAACTGAACACGCGAATCACGCAACACTTGGAGGATTGCCCCAAGTGTTTGCCCAAATACGAAAGTCGGGCGGCCCAGCTGCAAATCGAGTTCTCGTTGGCGTCCGGGGAGCTGCCGCCGGATCGCTGGGCAGATCCATCCTGGCAAGTGCTCAAGGTGCCGGCTGTGCGGCCCGCCGTGCTGACGTCCATCGTGCCGCTGCTCAGGTAACGGTCAGGCTAGCGTCGCGAATCGGACTGAGGCACCAGATCGTCGCCTGATTTCCCACGCTGGGATATTCCCTACGACCGGTACGGACCGCCCCTCGTTGTCCTTTCTCTCGGTGCTGCAACAAGCGAATGGCGGCAATCTCATGAGTCGTTGATTTAGATGGAGTCTGGCTACCGCTACGACTTGTCCATCTCGATTCATGCGCTCCATCTACCTCGACTACTGCACAACGACTCCCGTGGCGGCCAGCGTGCGCGAAAGCATGCTACCGTTTCTGAACGAGTTCTATGGACACCCGTCCAATACGCACTGGTTTGGCCGAGCCGCCCAGGAAGCCATTGAGGATTCGCGCAGCAATCTGGCCGCGCTGTTGGGCTGTCATCCCTCGGAGGTCGTCTTCACATCCGGCGGCACGGAGAGCATCAATTTGGGGCTGCTAGGAGTGGCCCGTGCCATCAGCCGCAACCTGCGGAGCTTCACACCACATCTGATTACCTCCGAATTGGAGCACACCGCGGTCCTCAGTTGTGTCCAGCAGCTAACCCGCGAGGGCTGGGAGGTGACTTCGGTCGGCTGCGATGGCAATGGCCTGGTCCAGCCGGAGACGGTGGCTGAGGCGGTGCGTGACAACACGCGCATGGTCTCCCTGATTCATGCCAGTCACCGGATTGGGACCATTCAGCCGATGTCCGAAATCGCTGAAATCTGCCACGAGCGAGACATCCTGCTGCATACCGACGCTGCGCAGTCGGTGGGCAAAATCGATTGCCACGTAGATCACCTGGGTGTGGACGTGCTCAGCCTGAGTGGGCACAAATTCTATGCTCCCAAGGGAATCGGTGCTCTCTATATTCGCACGGGCGTGCCCGTCGAACCTATGTTCTTCGGTGACAGCAGCGAAGCCGGCATTCGGCCCGGTACGGCCAATGTGCCGCATATCGTCGGCATGGGGCAGGCTTCCAAACTGGCTTTAGCCGGCCTAGAAAGCTCCATGGAACTAACCGCGCAATACCGCGACCGCTTTCATGCTCAGTTGGAACAATTAATCGGACATCCATTGCCAGTTCACGGACAGGGCGCTGAGCGCTTGCCGGGTTTGCTCAGCATCGAATTGCCCGGTGTCTCGGCTATCGAATTGCAACAAATGCTCCCCGAGGTGTGCCTTGGGCCCAGCGTGGCTCAACATTGTAATGGTCACGTCGGCGGTCACACCTTGAACAAAACGCACGCCGCACTAGGGCTGTCGGAGTCTGCTTCCGCCAACACGCTGCGTGTCTCTTTTGGTTGGACGACCAGCGATGAGGAAATGCAGCAGGCGATCCAAATGATCGCTTCAGCTTATGAATCGCTGGTTGACTAGTGCGCTCGGTCGAACTTGCGAAATCACGGGCGGTGAATAAGGTGGTGGCATCGGTAACCACCTCCGTCCGCTGATGTCGACCACGCTATGAACAACGTCTGTCCGCCTAGTCATCCTTTCTGGCCACCTGCGCTGCGGCTGTGGGTTGGTCTGGCTGGCCTAGGCGGAATCTTGACCTTTGTTGGCTGTAGCCCGCCGCCCTATGCACCTTTGGCGCATCGCCAGGCCGAGCAACAGCAGCATGAGCAGGACACCGCAAAGGTGGATCAAGATCGGCTGCGAGACAGAATCGATGCCGTTCTTCAACGCGGTCTGCTACGGCGCCGGCTAAGCACACAGCGAAACGCCGCTTGGCAGATCATGCACGGGGTGATTTGCTACGGACGCGATCTGCAAATTGAAACACCGGACCAAGGAATCGTCAGCGCTGTCGACTATGCCTTCGGCGAAGGGCTTATTCACGGCTTCGAATTGAAACGCGGTACCGATCCGTTGCCTTCCACGCAACGATACGGCGTCACCGCGCGAGTGGACCCTGGCAGCTACCAGGGCCAGGGCCACGTTGATCAATGGTTGGCCATTTTTGCCATGGCCGACCTGCCGCTCGACACGCCCCTGTCGGTGGCAGGTGAGCGGTTTACGTTGCTGGACTGGGCGCGGCAGGCACAATACGACGTTCCCCACAACTTGCTGGATGAATTCAGTTGGACCCTCATCGCTCTAACACATTACTTTCCCGACGAACCGACTTGGCTCGCGGCCGGCGATACTGAATTGAGTTGGGAACTGTTGGTGGAAGCGGAACTAACCTACGACATCAACTTGAGTCCTTGTGGCGGCACACACCGCTTGGCAGGCATCGTGCGGGCGCTGCGGGCCAAGCAACGACTGCAGTTGCCGGACAGCCAAGTTTGGACGCAGGCCCAGCAGTTGGTCGACAATTTGTTGCAGGACGCGCGGCAGCAGCGAGCCGCCGATGGCCGCTTGTCCAGCTACTACTTTACGCGGCCAGGCACTACGGTGGACCTCACTGCGGATTTGGCCAGCACCGGACACGTTTTTGAATTCGTGGCATTGGCAGCATCCACCAAAGAGCTGTCGGAACCCTGGATTACCCTGTCGGCCAACCATCTGTGCGATTTGCTCGACGCAACGCAAACGACAGAATTGGATTGTGGCGCACTCTACCACGCGCTCAACGGTCTGCAGCTGTATCGGCAGCGCGTTTCTGCCAACAACGTGGACGAATAGCGGCCTCAGTCATTGTCCGAGCGGAAGCACATTGGTTGCCAGCCCAGCATGCCCTCCAACAAGTGCCTGGAAAAACCCTCGGCGGTGGCAAAATGGGCTTCGAAGAACAAAAATGAGCTTCGTGAAACGCTCAACTTCGCAAAATACTGCACAGCCACGAAAAAAGCCCGTCGACCATGCATGATCTACGGGCTGTTTCGGCTTAGGTTTGACGAGTGCCGAAAGGGCAAGAGCAACACTCGTCTCCGCTTATCGCCAGATCGCAGTGCTCGGGAACCGGAGCACGAAAGTGGGGCAACTCTCTTGGGCAAGTGCGCCGGTTCATCACTGCACCAAAACATAAAACATGGTTTGCGCCACGCAATGCACATTTTGAGCATTTGAGCACTACAATCACTGCGGTTTACCGAACTCTTGCACTAGCGTACGTCCGGTGAGGATGCCAACCGCATGATGGCGCTAACTTCCGTCATCGGCAAATCGCCACTTGGGCTGGGCATTTGCCTCCCAAGGCTGCTCGGTGAGATAGCCGCGCAGCAGTTCAATGGGTATGGAGTGTTCGTGCAAGACGGCATCGTGGAACTGGCGATTCGTCATTTTGCCGCTTTCTACCAGCTCTCGGTACAGTGCGCGCAACTGCAGACCGCCCAACATGTAGGCAGCTTGGTACAGCGGGCTGTAGCCTCCCATGATGGATCGGCGAACCTCAGCAGTCGCGGCGGAACGCTCGTGGCCCACGCGATCTACCAGATAGTCGATACATTCTTCCGGGGTCATCGTGCCCAAGTGGTAGCTCAGTGAAAAGATGATACGCGCGCAACGATGCTTGCGCCAGAACAGCATGCCCACTCGGTCTTCAGGACCTTGCGCGAAGTCCAAATCCCACAGCAACATTTCCCAGTACAGTGCCCAACCTTCCATCCAAAATGGGGTTCGAAATAGAGCACGGTAAGGTCGATAGCGCGACAGCATGTGATATTGCAGGTGGTGGCCCGGAATCAGCTCGTGATGCACCGTGGCGCGCGAAAAATGCTCGTTGTTGCTGCGCATGCTCATGAGCTTTTCCTCGTGAGTCATCGTGTCGGTCGGAAAAGACACAATGATCGTATCGCCGCCAAGAAAATACGGATTCACGCGTTGGCGTTCCGGACTCATCATGGTCATCCGCCAGCCGTTGGCGGCCAGCGGAGGTATGGTGACCAGGTCGTTGGCTTCCAAAAAGCGGATGGCCTCCCATGCCAGATCGCGAATCATCTGCGGTTGCTCGCCTGGCTGCACATGCCGCGACTTGACATGTTCCATGGCCGCCCTCCAATCGTCGCCAAACCCCAATTCCTGAGACGCGAGAGCCATTTGTTTGTCGCACCAAGCCATCTCGCGTTGGGCCAATGCCACCAACTCATCCGGTTGGTGAGCAATCCACTCGTGCGCCAACTCGACAGCCAAACCTTCTTCGCCAATAGGAAGTCCGATGATCGTGTCCTGATCCGACTCCGGTACTCCGACGACTTGTTCGCGTAGCGCCGTGCGGTGCTCCGACAGCGCTCTGCTCAGCCGCTCCATCGGTTTCTGAACCCACCATGAATACTGAGGATCGTAGCCGGCGTAAAACTGGTGCGCCTCTCCGGTCACTCGGGTTAACGAACTGAGCAGCTCGCCGGCTCTCAAAGCGGCCAATCTTTGCTGGACGGCTTCTTGGCTTTGGTCGGATACGTCCGAAGGCTTCAGGCTGCCAACCGTGCCTTCCACACGCGCGGCCAAATCATCAAGGTGGCCGGCTAAATCTCGGGCGGAGATGGGAACCACATCTTCACGCTGCTTGCAAAACTGCACCAACTGTTCCCAGTACGGAATGTAATGTACCGCCTGCTGATCACGTTGCTGGTCGAGTTTCGACTTGGCGAGCCGGTACTCTAATTCGCTGCGCAGGAGGAGGTAATCGAGTTGCGACGAACGATCCAAAGCGGAAAAATCGCGTTGGCGAAGCTTCTCCAACCAGGCCTCGGCGATGCTCTCCCGCCGATGCTGAGCTTCCGCATCGAGGGGTACCCGAAAACGATGATCCAGAGTTTGGCTGTCGGCGGTATACTGTTCAATCCAAGTCCGCAGCGACGGTTGTTCGGCTCGGGCCAGATCGCATTGGGAGACAATGCAAGTTACCAGGATGAACGTCGCCAACATCCAGCCAGTCGTTAGCGTTCCTCGGATCCCGGAATTGGTGCACGTGCGAACCATGCCAACAGCTTTCAAATTCGTATTGATGTCCAAAGACTCTATTGTAAATCCTGGCCATTTCCCTGATAGCCACCTCGCCATATCCATCGCGATTCGAGCACCGCGGCTGCTCCCGGCCAGGACGCTCGGGCAACTGAGAGTCACCTGTTTTGCCTGGCTGCCGTTGCTTCTGGCTAGCCTGCTCGTTGCTCCTTCGGCTCTTGGGCAGGATGCCCCGAGTCAAGCCGCCGAGCAACACCAACCCGCCAGCCCAGGCGGAACTTGGTGGAAAGGAAACTTGCATACCCACTCGTTGTGGAGTGACGGCGATCAGTTTCCAGAGATGATTGCAGCTTGGTATCGGGATCAGGGATACAACTTTTTGGCCCTGTCCGACCACAACGTCCTCAGTGATGGCCAGCGATGGATGCCATGGGAAGACATTCTGAAGCGCGCCGAACCGGACGCATTGGAATCTTATCGAGCGCGGTTTGGCGAGAGTTGGGTTGAAACCCGCGGCCAACCCGGCCACGAAGATTTTCAAATCCGCTTGAAGCCGTTGGATGAGTTCGCTCCGCTGCTGACCGAAGCCGGCAGATTTATCCTGATCCCCGGCGAAGAGATCAGCGCTCGTTCGGGTGGCAAACCCGTGCACATGAACGCGACGAACCTTCGCGAAGTGATCGACCCCGTGAATCTGGAGACCGTACGCGAAACACTACGCAGCAACCTGCGCTCCATCCTGGAACAAGAAAAATCGTCGGGCAGACAGATGTTGCCGCACATCAATCATCCCAACTTTGGCTATGCAGTCACTGCTGAGGATCTCGCCCACGTCATTCAGGAGCAGTTTTTTGAAGTCTACAATGGGCACCCTGGCGTCAATCAGCTGGGAGATGACCAACACATGTCTAT
>JANQOL010000296.1 GCA_028289675.1 Pirellulaceae bacterium | reverse complement strand
CTTCAAAATCGCGGTTGATCATCTGCAGCGGCGCTTCCAATGCAGCTGCCTGCTGACTGATCACGGCCCGGGCATCGGCGTCGCGGGTGGACACCACGACAGGCGTTTGAGGTTTGATGATGCCCGCCTTCTCGCCGGCGATTTCTCGAATCGTATTTCCCAACTGTTGCTGATGATCGAGGCTGATGGAAGTAATGACGGACACGCACGGAGAACAGACATTGGTGCTGTCCAACCGACCGCCCAAACCGACTTCCAACACCGCACAATCCACTTGCTGTTGCCCGAAGTGCAACAGCGCGACGGCTGTTGTCAACTCGAAGAACGTCAGCGACCGATCGCCACAATCACTCCACCGCTCAGCCGCCGCCTTCAAGCGGTCGACCAGCGCTACCATCTGCTCGGTTGTCGCCATTTCGTTGTCGACCTGGAAACGCTCTTCCAAGTGAAGCAGGTGCGGTGACGTGTACAGGCCAGTTCGCATGCCGCAGCCGGTCAAACTGGCTGCCAACAGCGTGGCCACCGTCCCCTTGCCTTTGGTCCCAGCGACATGGACGATCGGATATTGGTCCTGAGGGTCCCCCAGCAGCCGCAGCAGGCGACGCATGCGATCCAACCGATAATTCTGCTCGGTGTAGCGGGCGTGTCCGGATTTCTCGTAGTTCAGGTGGCTGAACAGATACTGCAGTGCCCGCTGGTACTCAGCTATCGCCGCAACGGTCGGTTGGTCTGGGCTCTGGAAACGCTCTACCGACGTCCCGCGTTGCCCGCTGAAATCGGTCCGGAGACTCCGTGCAGGCAAGTCGGATTGAGGGGACGACCAGTTTTGCATACGTCACAGCCGAGCAGGTAGATCCAGGTTCATGCCCTGGAAGAACTCCGTCGCAGCCACGCAGCTGCAAGCCAAGCGGGCGACGGCGCGGCCCGCGAACGTTGTGGCGCCAGGATGGAACTATCCAATCCGGACTGCTTGTGGTCATTTTCAGACAACTTTATAGTTCTGGCAAGCAAGAATCGTGCGTCCAGGTAAGATGAACCTGGACTGGCCGGATTTCGTAAAGTGGAGTCATTGGTGGTGTTAGGTGCCGCTCCCACTGCGGACTATTGCCTGGCCTAGCGCATGATCCCTTGTCACCTCGGTCGCCTATTCATGGCCATTATTTGTCGTCGTTAAGGATTTCCCCACCTTATGAGTGCTTCTCCTGCCGCCGAAGCGAATTCGGACGCTTCTCCCGAACAAGATTCCGACGTCGTCATTGAAACGCGCAATCTGGGCAAAACTTATCGGGATTTCTGGGGCCGTAAAAAAGTAGCCGCCTTGAAGTCCCTGGATATCGAAGTCCGCAAGGGGGAGATTTTCGGCCTGCTGGGCCCCAATGGTTCGGGCAAATCCACCACGATCAAGCTGGTTCAGGGGCTGCTCTTTCCGACCTCGGGACGCGCTTTCGTGTTTGGCAAAGAAGCCCGCGATGTGACGAAGAACGAGCGGATTGGCTACTTGCCCGAAGAATCGTATTTGTACAAGTTCTTGAATGCTGAGGAAACGCTCGACTTTTACGGTCGCCTATTCGATATGCCTGCCGAAGTGCGGCGAGAACGCAGCGACCAACTGATCCGCACGGTCGGACTCCAAAACGCACGTCGCCGCCAACTGCGCGAGTACTCCAAGGGTATGACCCGCCGAATCGGGCTGGCCCAAGCTTTGATCAACGAACCCGACCTGCTCATTCTGGACGAACCGACAACGGGTATGGATCCCATCGGTAGTCGCGAAATGAAGGACTTGATCATGCGGCTGCGGGATCAGGGTAAGACCATTTTGTTGTGTTCCCACCAACTGGCGGACGTCCAAGACGTATGTGACCGCGTCGCGATCTTGCACCAAGGGGAACTGCGTGAGTTGGGCCGAGTAGAGAGTTTGCTGAAAGTTCGTGATGTGACCGAAGTGCATGCCAAGAGCATGTCAGATGAGCTGAAGGCCAAAGTGGCGGATCTGATTCGTCAGGAGGGTGGCGAAGTGATGACGATCGACAATCCAACGACCACCATGGAAGAGTTGTTCTTGGATATTGTCCAGGACGATCGTCCGGGTTCCCGCCCTACCGGTTCTTGATCGCCTCCGATCACCGCACTTCTCACAACACCTCATTCCCAAAATAGCTTTCTCCGACAATGCGTATCGAAGAAGATCAAATGTGGGGCTACTTCGAGTGGCTCATTTTCAACTTCGGCTTGGTCCAAGGTCTGCTGGTCACGGTAGCCTTGTCGGTGCTGGGCTTTCTAGCTTGCTACCTGGTTTCGATGGCCCGCTATGGACCCAGCGAAGGGTTCTACAATGTAACTCGTGTGATCTACGAACTGTTGGCTCGGGATCTGCCCGGCACGTCGCTGACCCGAGTTTATGCCCTGGCCAAACTGGCCTTTCAAGAAGCTATCCGCCGTCGTGTGTTGGTGGTCATGGCGGTGTTCATCGTCGGCTTGCTGTTTGCCGGCTGGTTCTTGGATCCAAGCTCCAACAACGTGGCGCGGCTGTACATCAGTTTTGTCATGACTGGCACCAGCTACCTGGTCATCTTGCTGGGATTGTTTCTGAGCTGCTTCAGCCTGCCATCGGACATCAAGACCAAGACGGTACAAACGATCGTCACCAAGCCAGTGCGGCCCACCGAGATCATTTTGGGCCGCATTTTGGGATTCACGACCGTGGGCACCATGCTGTTGCTGGCGATGGGTGTGCTGAGCTACGTATTTGTGGTGCGAGGCGTGGAGCATGAGCATTCGCTTCTGGAGCTCGCCCCGGACAGCCAGTCGGGTAGCACCACTTACGACGCGCGACACGAACATACGT
>JANQOL010000290.1 GCA_028289675.1 Pirellulaceae bacterium | reverse complement strand
AGGGGCAGATCGTGCGTGAAATCGACGCGCTAGGCGGCCTGATGGGAGAGGCCATCGACGCCAGCGGCATTCAGTTTCGGCTGCTGAACCGCCGCAAAGGACCGGCCATGCACAGCCCGCGCGCCCAAGCCGACAAGCGTGGTTACCAGCAAGAGATCAGAAACACGGTCGAGAACTATGACAATGTGACATTGGTCCAAGAAACCGTAGAAGACCTAATTGTCGAAGACCGTGACTCGCAGCCTCGAATTCGTGGTGTCCGTGTTCGCGGCGACGCGAGTTATCTGGCAGACGCCGTCGTGCTCACGACCGGCACCTTTCTACAAGCCATCATGCACACTGGCGAGGCTCAAACCGCCGGTGGACGGGCTGGCGAAGGCACGACGGCCGGCATTAGCGGCGCGCTCAGCCAGTTGGGGTTTCGGTTGGAGCGTTTTAAAACGGGAACTCCGCCACGCGTCAATGCCCGCACAGTTGACTTTCATGCGACCGAAGAGCAACCGGGTGACGACGATCCTCAGCCGTTCTCGTTTCTGACCGAGCGGCTGGAACAAACTCAGCTGCCTTGCTACATCACGTACACCAACACGGCGGTGCACGAAGTGATTCGGGCCAATTTGTCGCGGGCTCCGATGTACTCTGGCCAGATCAACTCCACGGGCCCCCGTTACTGCCCATCGATTGAAGACAAGGTCGTGCGGTTCGCGGACAAAGACCGTCATCAATTGTTCTTGGAACCCGAAGGGCGAAACACGGCGGAAGTCTACATCAACGGCATTTCCACGAGCCTGCCTCGCGATGTCCAGGACCAGATCTTGCGTCTGATTCCCGGCTTGGAGCGGGCCGCCATCATGCGGTATGGCTATGCCGTCGAATACGATTTTTGTCCACCAGACCAACTGCGTCCCAGCTTAGAAGCCAAAGCCGTACGAGGCTTGTTCCTGGCTGGACAAATCAACGGGACAACCGGTTACGAAGAAGCCGGCTGCCAAGGACTGTTGGCGGGTGCCAACGCGGCGCTGCAGCTCCAGGGACGCGAGGCCTTCGTGCCCAGTCGGGATCAAGCCTATATGGGTGTGCTGGTCGACGATCTCGTTACCCGTGGTGTCGACGAACCCTACCGCATGTTCACCAGCCGAGCCGAATATCGGCTGTCACTGCGACAGGATAACGCCGATCGGCGCCTGACGACCCAAGGCCACGAATTGGGTTTGGTGGACGACCATCGCATGGCGAAACTGCACGCCAAGGAGGCCGATATTGCGGCCGCCAAGAACATCCTGGATACCGGGCGCGTGGACGACGTGCCGGCCGAAAAGTACTTGCGGCGTGCCGAAGTGACCTGGTCGGAAATGTGCGAACGCTTTCCGCGGCTCCGCGAGTTCTCCGCGGAAGTCGCTGACCAAGTGCTGTGGGATATCCGTTATGCAGGCTATATCAACCGTCAGCAGCAACAAATCGACCGTCAACAGCGCATGTCGACCCGGAGGATCCCAGACAGCTTCGACTACGCAGGCATCGTGGGGCTGAGAATTGAAGCCAAACAGAAACTGAGTCAAATCCGGCCAACCAACTTGGACCAAGCCAGTCGCATCAGCGGCATCACTCCAGCGGACTTGGCTCTTGTGCTGGCGCATCTCGAAGCCCCACCGAAGGCAACCGCGCGTTAACGCGACCGGCACCCGCGCGTAGCGTCTGTGGAAGCTAGGCAGCTCAAGTGTCCGTGAGGTTTGGAGTTATTTGTAGTGGTGGCGTTATTTAGGGAGTTTTTTTAGCTTTCCATTGCCCACCAATCGCCCTAACATTAGCGGCGACAATGACTTACGAAGCATCTATCAATATTGACCCAATCAGCCCATTCGCTATAATCCGGCAGTTCTGTCAAGATCGGCAATCTTGGCGGAACCGGGGATTGCTAAAGGATAAGAAACGGGAAGAAACTGGAGCTTGGTTTCGCCCGTCATCGTGTCAAACAAACAGCTAGTTGATCTTCTCGAGAGATCTGGTGCATCGGCCTAGGGATGGGATTGTCGGTCCTCTCCGCGTGAAAGCTAATGCGGCTAGCGTGGCCATCGATCAGGAAGGATGGTGGAAACCATGTCGACCAGCAAGACAGTTTTTACAACCGGTGAAGCTGCAAAGATCTGCAAGGTAAGTCAGCAAACGATCATACGTTGCTTCGACAACGGAACGCTCAAGGGATTCCGAGTTCCGGGCAGTCGCTTTCGCCGCATTCCTCGGGACCAATTGTTCGCATTTATGAAGGACAATGGGATTCCGACTGACGCCCTGGAGAACGGCAAGAAGAAACTGCTCATTGTCGACGACGAGCAGGATTTGGTGGATCTGATGGCGGACGCATTTGCTCGGGACGGCCGCTTCGACATTCGCACGGCGAACAACGGCTTCGACGCGGGCATGCAAGTCAAAGAGTTCCGCCCAGACATTGTTGTCTTGGACGTCATGCTTCCCGACATCAACGGAAAAGAGGTCTGCCAACGAGTACGTAGCGACAGCACTCTGGATTCGGTCAAAATCATTTGCATTTCGGGAATGATTGATGCCAACCGCGTCGGCGATTTGCAAGAAGCGGGTGCGGATGACTTCCTGCAAAAGCCGTTTACCGTTGAGCGTCTGATCGAGCGTGTGTGTGATCTGCTGTCCATCGATAAGCCCGTCGCCCACTAGAGTATTTTTACTTTCGTTGGTGCCCGTTTTCGACGATGGTGAGCAGACATCGTTGATGACGCAGGCCGTATGACCGTGCGACTCGCGCAGCAGGGAAACGTTTGCTCAAGTGAGTGAAGCATTGGCAACCAGTACTCCGGTGATTGCCGATGCGACCGGTCGCGGACTGCTGGATTTACTGTACCAGTTGGCCACTTTTCCAACCGCAGAAGGTGGCAGCTCGGCTCATCTGCAAACTCTTCGAGAACTGGCGGGCGCCGACGAGGCATTCGCTAGCTGGCTAGGTAACGCGACCCTAGATCCAAGCCGACCGACGACCGCTTCGGAACAGGTTCGGCAGTTACCGCAGCTGATGGCTGGCGCTCAGCCAATCCTGTGCTGTCATGACCCGTGGCTGACCGAACATTTGCACCAAACGTCGCATTTGGTGTGCCGCGTGCGAGCCATGAACGACAGTGCGTTGAACGACGCCGAGCGGCGTCACCAACGAACGCTCTACAATTTTGCTTACGGACTGAGCCACGAGTTCAATAACCCGCTGGCTAGCATTGCAACACGGGCCGGCATGCTCGCTGCCGAAGAACAGGATCCGCGGCGGCAGCAGATGCTGCAAACCATGGTCGAAAATGCCATGCGTGGTTGCGAGATGCTGGGTGATCTCATGCTGCTAGCGCGTCCTCCGGCTGTCCAATTGGATCGACAACCGCTGCGAACTTGCTGCGAGTCATTCTGGCCGCGCGTGGAAGAATTGGCGCGGCGCGTAGGCATCGAACTACGGCAAGAGTGGACTTGGGACGGCGTAGTGAATGTTGACCCCGCAGCCTTAAGCGAAGCCTTGTGGTGCCTCGTTCGAAATGCGATTGAGGCGCAGCCCGATGGAGGACACATCATGCTGCGCGTCGCAGTCGGCGATGCGAAGACGGTGCGGCTAACCATCCAGGACGCCGGTCAAGGCCTTAGTGCCGAAGCGCTGGACAACTGCTTCGATCCTTTCTATAGCGGTCGCGAAGCAGGCCGCGGACTGGGCATGGGGCTCGCCAAGGCGAGACGGCTGGTGGAACTACAGTCCGGTACGCTACGTTTGACCAACCTGCCAGGTGGCGGATGCTCGGCTATAGTAGAGCTCCCGCGGTAGCCACTCAAAGTGGTACAAGGCGGGTCGGCCCAACGCCGATTGCTTTCAACCAGCGCAACTGCCAGGCGCGCCAAGCCAAACCTTCTCGCATCGGAAACCAAGTTGGACGCATCTTCACCGGTCGGCTGGTTGTGTTTGCTACCACCTCTACTGACGATTGCTTTGGCAATCGTGTCCCGCCGTGTCGTCCCCTCGCTATTGTGCGGCGTCGCGCTGGCCGTGGCCCTGCTATTACCTTCGCCGGCAGCCGCTCGAGCCGAACTGGGCGAGCAATTCAGCTGGGGTACGTACTTGATCTCGTCGGTCACCAGCTTCGTTGCGGAGATTTGTGAATCCCACCTGTGGGCGGCCTTGGTGGATTCCAGTCACCTGCGCGTGTTCGCCTTTACCGCCATTTTGGGCATGCAGGTCGCGTTGATTCATCGCAGCGGCGGCATGCTCGGCATCGTGCGTTGGGCAGCCCCGATGGCCCGGTCGCGTCGGGGAGGCCAAGTCCTGACGTGGATGTTGGGGTTGGTCGTATTCATCGATGACTATGCCAACACGCTGCTGCTGGGCTCGACAATGCGTCCATTGACAGACAGGCTCAAGATCAGCCGCGAAAAGCTGGCCTTTCTAGTCGACAGCACGGCGGCACCGGTGTCTGGGTTGGCACTGGTCAGCACGTGGGTGGCCACCGAGATTAGTGCTATGCAGACCGGGTACGCAGATGCAGGCATTGATATCGGCAACGACACGTTTGGGATCTTTATCCAGACGATACCCTCGCGGTTTTACATCTTGTATGCCTTGGCATTTGTGCTGCTGTGCGGCTTGCTCTGCCGCGATTTTGGTCCGATGTTGACTGCCGAACAAGCGGCCCAAGACGCTCCCGATCCTGGTGCTGGTGAGGACCAACAGGACACGAGCTCGGCTAGGGCCATCAATGCCATCCTTCCGATCTTGGTGACCGTCGGCGTCGTGCTATGCCTCTTGGTCAGCACCGGAGCCGCGGCCGCACAGGTTTCTACCTTGCCGCCCATCAGTGATTGGCAAGCTTGGGGACAAGTGATCGGCCAGGGTGACAGTTATCTGTCGCTGGTGTACGGCGCCTTGGCCGGCCTGGCCACGATTCTGGGCCTCAACCTTGTGCAGCGGACGATGTCCTCGTCCAGCGTACTGCAATCCATGAACGAAGGCTTTTTGCACGTGCTTCCGGCCCTGATCATCTTGTGGCTGGCCTGGACGCTAAGCCGACTAACCGGCGAAGAGTTCTTGGGCACGGGCGAGTACCTGGCCGGCTGGGTCAGCCAAACCAGTTTGCCAGCCTACTTGATGCCGACGATCGTCTTTTTGTTAGCTTCGGGAATCGCGTTTTCGACAGGCACCAGTTGGGGCACGATGGCCATCCTGATGCCCATCGTGATTCCATTGGTCAACGGTCTGCTGACGCAGCAACTGGGCCAGCCTCCGGCCGCCGACCACTATTTGTTGACGGCATCGATTGGCAGTGTGCTGGCGGGGGCCATTTTTGGCGATCATTGCTCGCCGATCTCGGATACCACCATTTTGTCGTCGCGCAGTAGCGACTGCGATCACATCGCCCATGTGCGGACACAGATTCCGTACGCGCTCACCGTGGGCGCGGTGGCCATCTGCTTGGGCACATTGCCAGCTGGCTTTGGTCTCTCGAGTTGGTTGTTATTGCCCGCGGGTTTGGTGGCACTCACGCTGATATTGCTAGCCTTGGGTCGGCCCGTGCGGCAGACATCTAGCTAGAGCCTTCTCACCTTGTAGTGGCGTCGCAGGCCACGGCAGTCCGTGCAACTTGCACTTGCGCGATCCCGCCATTTAGGTCGTACCATCTGGCCTATGCGCCCACCCACGATTTTCCTACGCTCTGCGCCGGAACTGTGGGACGAACGACTGTGATTGCGCTTCAGCTAGTTTCCTGCCAGCGGTGCGACCACGATTCGGTTCACTTCATTGACGACACAGTTTGCATTTACACTTGGACAGTTTGCGGGCGTGTCATAGCCATTTACACGCGCGGCTCGCACTTCAATAGGAGCGGGATTCATGATCAGTGCTCTGGATGTCAGCACCAGTGCTTTAGTCGCTCAGCGTATCCGCTTGAATGCGATTTCCGGCAACATCGCCAACTTGCACTCATTGCAGGACGAAGATGGCAACGCGCAACCTTACCAGGCGCGCTACACGGTGTTTCAAACCGACGAAGATCTGGTAGCGGAAGGCGGTGCCGCGGGCGTCAAGGTAGCCACCGTCGAAACCGAGTCCAAAGATCCCATCTACAAATATCAACCCGATCATCCTTTGGCCATTCAAGAGGGTGAGAAAAAGGGCTACGTGGCCCATCCGAACATCAACTTGAACGAGCAATTCGTTGACGCATTGGCTGCCACCCGAGCCTACGAGGCCAATATCGGTGTCATGGAGATCAGCAAAAACCTTGGCCGGCAATCCTTGTCGATCTTGGCTTAACAACAAGAAACACGCGAATCACACCACGCCTGACGGGACTACGGAGACTGTAGGATGAACCGGGTTGGGCAACCAGCTGTCCCAGATTTTCAGTTGCCGCTACTATCGCGGCTTCAGCAGAAGGAATCTGCGGGTAGCTCCGCTCCGCAGTCGTTCCCGCAAATGTTGCAAGCCGGCTTCGCCCAGGTCAATGACGTGCAACAAGATGCCCACGCGCAAGTTCACGAAATGCTGACCGGCGGCGACGTTTCGCAAGTGGAAGTCCTGACCGCTGTTCAAAAAGCGGACATGGCCTTTCGCCTGCTGGTTCAAGTTCGCAACAAACTGATGGCCGCCTACGAAGAAATCAATGCCATTCGAGTGTAAACCACGCCCCTACCGAGCTCGTAACCACTCATGAACATGTTGACGCAAATCGGCAAACAAGCCAGCGAATTGTTCGCTTCCATGACGCCTAGTGCGCGGATTATGGCGGCGTTGATGCTAGGCACAGTCGTGGTCAGCCTGGGTTGGATCTTGACGCAGCATCAAGAGAGTCAACAAACATACATTTTGGGTCTGCTTTCACCGGAAGAAGTTCGCAATGCGGAGAAAGCCTTTGGAGCGGCCTTGCTCAGCGACTACGAAGTCGTCAATGGAACGCGTATCAAAGTGCCCGCCTCCGAAAAGGCGCAGTACTTGAAGGCTCTAACCGACGGTGGTGCCATTCCGCCGCAGTGGGGCGACAAAATCAGCCAATCCTTGGACTCGGGTATTTTCGACCCTCCGTCGCTGATTGCCAAACGGCAAAGCGTGGCCCGCGAACAAGAGTTCGCCCACAATCTGCAGCGACTGCCGCAAGTCGACTTTGCGGCCGTTGCCTTTGACGAAAAGCGTCAAGGTTTTGCCCGTGAAACAGAAAAGGTATGCAGCATCCAGGTGCAGCAATTCGGCAGTCGACCTATTGATACATCGGTGCTGCGTCACATCGCCGAGTCTGCGACCACCTACTTCGCGGGCCTCAAAAAAGAAAACGTATCGGTATTCGATCTAGGGTCCTCCAACATTTACCGTGCCAGCAGCAACGGCAATTCGGCAGACGAAAATCTGGTGTTGGCGGCCCAAGTGGAGTGGGAAGAGAAGTACTACCAGCAGGTCAGTGAACGCCTCAGTCAATACGGTGCTATCAAGCTGGCCGTCAGTGTGGAGCTCGACAATACAGTGCTGCAGGAAAGCGAAAAACTGGAGTACGATCCCACGGGCGTTTCCTTGGAAACTTCGTCGACACGCAAAGACACCGAGACCGCCAAGGCGCCGCGCGGCGGTCGACCCGGTTACGCGTCCAATGCGGCCAACACGCCCGCCACGGTCAGCAACAACACGCCCGAACAGACCTCCAAAATCAAGGAAACCGGCGAGTCCATCCGCAGCGAATTCGGCAAACACGCGACCCGAACTCGAGTGGCCGGACTGGTGCCCAAAGAGGTGAAGATCAGCGTCGGTATTCCCGAGTCCTACTTTCGCAAGGTCTTCGCGCACCGTTGGCAGCTGGAAAACCCGGACCTGGATCCCGCCGAGGCTACTCCTCCTACCCAGCAACAGTTGACTGATGTCAAGGACGAGGTCATCGCCGAGGTCGAATCTGCCATTACCGTGATCCCTATTGGCTTCCGCCAAGGAGAGGACCGCAAGCCATACATCAATGTCTCCTCGTACACGGATCTGCCATTGCCGGAAATGCCCGAACCGACGCTGGCGGACAATTCACTAGCCTGGCTAGCTGAATCCTGGAGTACCGTGGCCATGATCGTGCTGGTCCTGGTCAGCTTGGCCATGATGTTCAGCTGGGTCAAGGGACAGCAGAACGATCCTGAGACCGAACGCCGATTCTCCGAAGGTTTTGGCTTGCAGGTTCCGGACCAGGTTGTCGATGAATTGGATCTGTCTATCGCCGGAGCGGGTGGCGAAGGAGGCGACGGTGATCGAGACAAACCTCAGTTCGAGGTCACCGGTGAGGAGATGAAAGAAGACCTGTCCACCCTAATCAAAGAAAACCCGGACGCCGCCGTGAACCTGCTCAAGACCTGGATCGGCGACGCTGCCTAGTTCCGTCGGCCTATTTCCGTGCGTCTCGGCCTAGCCAACTGACGGAGCGCCTTCGGCCGGCTGATAACCGTAGCGGCGAGTGTACTCTGGCCAACGCTCGGTCACCTGTTGCCGCAGAGAACTGTCAATCGCATGAAGATTCGGTTGATAATCGCCATGATCGGCCAGCCGGTGTTTGAGTTGCTTTTCAACTTGGTCGAAATCTCCCAAGTCCAACTGGCTGTAGAGGGAACGGACGATTTCTAACGGTTCAGCTGCCAGATCCTCGTAGCGCACGTCAACAATTTGCGAATCGTCGATTTGTTGCCGCTCTTGTTCGAACGCGTCATACATCCGCGTCAGACACTCGGTAACGTATGCTTGCATCTCCGAGTCCGACGGCGAATCGTGCAGCGCTTGCACCGACTCCAGTGAGCGCCACAGGCGCAGCGTCGACGGGAACAACTTGACTGGGTCGCGTGTCAAGTGAATGAACTTGGCGCCCGGAAACATCTGGGCCAGGACACCGATGCGACCCGTATGCGGGGGACTCTTCAAGACCAGCTGGCGGCCACCGTAGTGATAGGTCAGCACCTTTAAGAACCACTGAAATCGGTCCTGCCACAGCTTCAGCTCCACCTCCGACAACCCGCGCATGTCCAAGTATTCAAGCGACTTTGCCTGGCTCTGAGGAAATGCGATCCGCAGATAAGGCGTTGGCACTCCCAGATTCATCAGCGCGAATTCATCTTCTTGCGGCAACTGCCAGCCTGCTTCCATGTTGTCCATCGGACGCTGCTTGGGCAGCAAAAATCCGCCCAAACGCACCATCAACGGCTCGCTTAACAGGAAGTGAGACGGCGCAAAACACTGAAACGTGTTCGGTGATGCGAACTGCGGATCCTGGACCAGCAATTCATGCAGCAGCGTGGTACCACTTCGCCAATGTCCCAAGATAAAAACCGGGGGTTTTTCCAGTTCGATACGCTCAATGCGCCGACCGAAAATCAACCGCTGCGACCAGGCTAAGACGTCGTTGCAGGGCGTGAACAAACTCACCCCCAACGCGATGTGCAATTTCTTCCAAGTCACTTGGAAGCGATTGCGAGCCATCATGCTCCACCAACAGCCGGCACGCATTCCGTGCCAAAAACGGGGGCTCCAGGACGGATAGTGGTTCGCCGAGGCGGTGGGAGTCCGCTGCGCCGTGGAATTGCCGGGACACGCCGATGGATCGGATGAATCAGGTCCAATGAATGTCTCGTTCCCGGGCGATTCGGTGGGCGGCATGGCGTGTTGTTTTAGGCCCGCAAACTGATGAGAGGAACAACTGGAGGTACGCTAGCTATCCATCGACCAATCGCCCTGGACAGCGTCATTCGAATTTCATTACGCTCGCATCAAACTTGGAGCAGCCCAACGCTAGCAATCTTGAGGAATAGGCAGTCGCATGGACATCATGTCAAGTGTAGCTCGCTACCGCGACCTGATACTGCCGATCTCCATCATAGCGTGTGTGGGCGTTATTTTGGTGCCTTTGCCAGCTGGTCTGATGGACGTGTTTCTGGCTGCCAACATCACCATTTCGGTGATTGTGCTGCTGACCACGATCTACATTCGCACGCCTCTCGAATTCAACATCTTTCCGTCGCTGCTCGTTGCCACCACCTTGGGCCGACTCGTGTTGAACGTGGCCACCACGCGGCTGATTCTGACTCAGGCGGACACGCGGGCCGAATCGGCGGCTGGCGGAGTCATCCAAGCCTTCGGGGAATTTGTCGCTGGCGACAAGCTCGAAGTAGGAATCGTCATCTTTATCATTATTGTGCTGATCCAGTTCCTGGTCATCACCAAGGGAGCCACACGAGTCAGCGAAGTGGCAGCGCGATTTGCCCTGGACGGCATGCCCGGACGGCAAATGGCGATCGACGCGGATCTCAACTCGGGCGCCATCGACGAAGCCGAAGCCCAAAAGCGTCGTAGTGAAATTACCCGCCAGGCGGATTTTTACGGGGCCATGGATGGTGCTAGCAAATTCGTCCGCGGGGATGCCATTGCGGGCATTCTGATCACGCTGATCAACATTGCCGGTGGACTGTACGTAGGCATGATGTATGCCGGACTGTCGCTGTCCGAGTCCTACAATTTGTTTACTAAATTGACCATTGGTGACGGATTAGTCAGCCAGGTTCCGGCCTTCCTGATTTCGCTGGCTGCAGCGTTGCTGGTCACTCGCAGTACGCAGCAGGTCAACCTGCCAACGGAGTTTCTGTCCCAGTTGCTGGCCCGCCCTCAAGCGTTGGCGGTGGCAGGCGGATTCTTGGGTCTTCTGATCTTTACGCAGCTGCCAAAGCTGCCGCTACTGGCCTTGGGCAGCGGTTGCGTCGGTCTTTCGGTGTTGATTCGACGTCAACAACATGCATCGGAGACACGAGCCCAGCAAGCTAAGCAAGATGCAGAAATTGAGCGTGCTAAACCACCTGAGAAGCGTCCTGAAGATTATCTAACCGTCGATCCGATGCGGATCGAGATTGGCGCCAGTCTATTGCCGTTGGCGGACCCGCGCCGTGGCGGTGACCTGATGGACAAGATTACCGGTGTACGGGCAATCTTGGCCAGCGAGATGGGAATCCTGCTGCCCAAAGTGCGTTTGAAAGACAAACTGAGCCTTCCCGAGACCGCGTATGAAATTCAAATCGGCGGGAACCTGCTGACTCAGGGCGAGGTCTTTCCGGATCGATTGCTGGCCATCGACGTTGGCAACTGCACTGGCAATGTCACGGGCTTTGACACGCAGGAACCGGCAGCCAGTCGCCCTGCGGTGTGGATCACCGCTGACCAGAAGATCCAGGCCGAGTTGTACGGCTACCAAATTGCTACACCAAGCATGGTGATCGCTACGCACTTGCAGGAAACGGCTCGCAAGCATGCCGACGAACTGCTGACCCGCGAGACAACCAAGCAGTTGGTCGATCAATTGGCTACAGCAAGCCCGACGGTAGTTGAAGAACTAGTTCCTGGCGTGATGAAGTTGTCGGAAGTCCAGAACGTGTTGCAGCTGCTATTGCGCGAAGACATTCCGATTCGCCAGCTGGGCATCATTTTTGAAACGCTGGGCGATTACGCTCCGCGGCTCAAGGAGCCAACGTTGCTGACCGAGTACGTTCGCAATCGGCTGGCCAGGACCATTTGCCAACGCTTTGCGGACTCCGCTGGTCGGCTGCACGTGATCACCATGGATCCGGCCATGGAGGATCGAATAGCAGCCGGTTTTGAGATGACCGAACGCGGCCTGGTGATCCGTATGTCGCCGCAAGCTATCGAAATCACGTGCCAGCAGATTGCCGCCCAGTTGAAACTGCTGAAAACTGCCGGTCACAAGCCCATCTTGTTGGTCAGCCCGCGCATCCGTTCCGGGCTGCGGCACATTACGCAAACGCATTTGCCGGACTTGCGGATCTTGAGTCACTCGGAAATCACATTGCAAACCCAGACGATATCGGTGGGCTTGGTGACGGATCCCGTCGCTCAATCCTAATCCCAACTCCGCTTAGGTAGCTGATATGCAAGTTAAAACGTTTCGCGCGAGGTCGCTACAGGAAGCACTCCGCCAAGTGCGTTTGTCGTTAGGTCCCGATGCGGCCGTACTGCACACCCGCGAGGTACGGCACAGTCGCCTTGGCCTGTTCCCCCAATCGATGATCGAGGTGGAAGCCAGCTCGGACACGGTGGTCGCCAGTCGCTTCGCGTCATCGGACCATAGCAGCGCCCCCTCTAATGCGGCGCATACCTCTGGGCCTGTGATGC
>JANQOL010000276.1 GCA_028289675.1 Pirellulaceae bacterium | reverse complement strand
AGTTCCGTCCACCCTTGCGGGCCTGAAAGGACAGCGTGCCGACCTTGAACGGGTTGATGTAATCGAATCCGTCGCGGCGCGTGACGTTCGTTAGCAAGGTGTTGCTGTCGATGGTTGGACCGTCCAAGTCCAACAGTTGGTTGCCGGTTACGGACAAGTCGCTGATCTCCGCATCCGAACGACTGTCGGTGTAGTCCGAACCCGGTGCAACGGTGTCGACCAGATAGAACGAGTTTTGATCGGTGGACGTATTGCGGTAGATGCGGATTTCATCGTAGGCCGGGAAGCCGCCTCCTGCTGGAGGTACCGGTGGTGTTGGGAAGTTGGACAAGTGAATGCGACCGTCGACGATGTTCTGTGGACCCAACAAAACGGAAGGTCGCGATTCAGGGTCACCCGCGCGAAAATAGGTGACCATGTACGTGTAGTTGCCGTTCAGGGTGGAATCATCCAGCGGGTCTCCCAGAGTGTTGGCACCGGTGTCGTTGTACGTACCACCAGTTGGCACAGTGTCCAGGAGAAAGAAGTCACTGCCGTCGGCATCGGTGCGGTAGATGCGCAACTGCGAGTATTCGCCGCCGGGGGCCGTCGGTAGATTGTCGAGTTGAATCTCGTTGTCCGGCAGACCGTTGCCAACAGGTACAGCAATCGACAGGGGCGTGCTGGGCACACTCTCTTGCCCGGAAGAATCGAGAAACGCGAATCTGTACTGATAGGTGACGTTCTCTTGCAACGTGCCGGCGCCCTGCACGTGAGCTACGGTGACGCCCGTCGTAGACGCATTGGCGGAGCTGGTGATGTTGACGCCTGAGGCGTCGGGGCGCGGCACGGCAGCATCACCCAAAACGGCGCTTTGGATCACCTCGGCCGTGTCGGCGATGTCTCCATTGGGTGTGAGCACGCCTTCCATGATCACGTTTTGAGTGGCCTGCGCAACCGCCTCACTGCCCAGCGGCACCTCAAGGGGAACCAGTTGAGTCGTTTGAATGTTGAATTGTTCGTCAATGCCATAACCAAGCAAACGCTGCCCGGTGGGAGTCACCAACTGGTTTTCACTGTTGAGACTGAAGATCCCGTTGCGCGTATACAGACGTTCGTTGTCCGTACCTTGGACAATGAATAGCCCCTCGCCTTGGATGGCCAAGTCGCTAGGACTGGAGCTGATCTGAATCGTACCCTGAGCAAAGTTGGGTGAGATGCCGGCGACCTGCACGCCCAAACCTGTTTGCCGCGGATCGGTACCACCGCTGTCCGCAGATGGTGCAGCACCCAAGGAAAGCGTTTGCAAGAACTGCGTCGCGAACACCACTTCCGACGACTTGAAACCAACTGTTTGGGAGTTGGCTAAGTTGTTGCCCAACACATCAATTTGTGTTTCGGCCGCGTTGAGACCCGTAAGAGCGGTACTGAGCGAGGAAGCTAATCCCATCGCGGTTCACCTCGATAGCAAGATTCCGGACGTGCACGTGATGCCCGTGACAATCGCCGGTCGTGCTATCGAAATTCACGGTCGAGATGAATTGCTAGCAGCTGGACTAGTTCTCGACGATTTCACGGATATTCGTGATATCGACGATCGAGCTGCCAATGTGAACTGATACTTTGCGAATAGTCGGATCTTCGTCGTCCGTTTGAACGGACACGCGGTCGACAACACCCTCTACCGATTCGGCGTTGGTGTCCAACGCGCTGACCGTCTTACCGATCAAATTGCTGGCCATGGATAGTTCTTGGCCAATAGCCAACGTAGTAAGCGTTTCGGTTAGCTGGTTGGTCGAACCAATTTCTCGGATCTGGCTGATCTGATCCAGCATCTGGGCGTTGTCCATGGGATTCAATGGGTCCTGGTTTTGCAACTCAGTAATCAGGAGCCCCAAGAATTCATCCAGGTCGACATCACTCAGGTCGTTGCCTGTGAGGCCGCCCGAGCTACTGCTGCTCGAGGATGAGTTTACACCGGGAATGCTGGTCATGATTCGTTCCTCTCTGAAGACCTATTTGGCGGCAATAGTGCAATCTCGTCGGCCAGGTCAAGACGAGTTTTCTTCGTCAAGAACCCGAGGCGAATGCATCTGCACATGGTCGCAACAATTGGCACTCGGGTGGTAAACGCAACGGTATCGTGTTTAGCAGTCAGCCGTAGGCGTACTCGGCTTAAGAACTTGTGCGCCTACGGCTAACTGCTAAACAGGCTCGTCTCCGCTCACGACTTGCTGAACCAACTGTTAGGCCTGAATGTCGACGCCTGATCCGGCAAACCAGCTGAGAACCGGTCCGCCCGCTGCCTCACCGCCATCGTCCGCCGCTCCGACTCCGACGAACGTATCGGGAGTGGAGCGACTGTGTCTCCGAAAGGGTTGATTGTCTGAATCGGTCGCCGGCTGCTGTTGGCCAGTGGCAGCATCCGAGTTGCTGTCGGCTAGCTCCACTTGGAAACTGGAAATGTCGAATCCTTGTTCGGCCAATCGCCCACGCAGCATGGGCAGGTTTTCCAAAATGGCTTCCCGGGCGGCCGCGTTCTCAGTCGTCAGCTTGGCAGCCATGTCCCGGCCTTCCAGACGCACCTGGACGTTCAAAACACCTAGTTCGGGAGGGTGCAGCTTCAGATTGATCTGACCTCCCGTCGGACCCAGCCTAGAGAAGCTGCGCGAAATGCGTTGGATCAATCGCAATCGATCGGCTTGGGGTAAGGTCCCTTCGGGCGTATGTTGCTGCTCGATCTTGGCAGCCGTGCTCGCTTCCGCCCGTGAGCCGCGCTGCACCGCCCCGCTAGTGGGCCGCGTCGTAACGGCAGCTGCAGTTTCAGAGGTCTTGGAGCGAGAGGCGGCGACCGGCTCAGTCAGAGGCTCGGTGCTGGAGGCTACGATGTTGTGAATTGTCTCGGTGTGATGCAGCGCCTGCTCCAAGTCTGCCCGTTTTTCGGGTGTAGGTTGGGCGATCGCAGTTGGCTCCGAAACGGATTCTTGGGGCGGTATAGCAGGTTCGACGGGACGGGAAGTGGCTTCGTTGGGTTGGGGGTTACCGGTCGCGGTGGGGCCACCGCGCGCGTCGCCTTCAAACCACTTCAGCCGCCGATCACCGGTCCGTCGGGAATGGGATTCACGTTCGGAGCTTGGGACGTTTGCCGCGGATTCCGCCGCCAACTGTTCACCCTCATTTGCCTCGTCGATCGCTGCAGTTTCACGGCTGTTCTCAGCCACGGACACCTCCGCATCGGCGGGCAGCGCTGTTTCCGGAGACTCTGCGTCTCGAGCTTGCCGCGTGGGCGCGTCAGTCGTCTCGCGGTGAAGGACCACAGGGGAGTCCGCGTCCACACTAGGTGCAGCGGGCGACTCCGCGTCCTGCGCCGACTGAGTATCTGGCAACGTAGACACCGGAGTTTGCTCACCATCCGGCTGGTTGGCGGGTCCGGTTGCTTCCACAACAGGTTGATCCGACGACCTCTGTTGAAAATCAGATGGCTGTTCCGATGTAGCAGCAGAAGCCTCGGAAGTTGGGCCAGCCACGGGACGATCACTGGAATCTGAAACTGATTGGGCCGTGTCTGGTTGCGTTACGGGAGCCACGACGGCGGTCGCGGCGATTTCGGGCGGAGCGTCGTTTGAGTCGCTTTCGACGTCTGCATCCTGCGACTCGGCGTCCTCCGTCTGTCCGCTGGTTGCCGAATCCGTATCAGAGTAGGCGCTGCTGGCTGGCAGGTCGTCCGCTCGTTCCACCGAAGTCGTGATGTTGGTTGGCAAGCTTAAAATCTGCTCGAACAACGAAGTTTGAACAGCCGCAGATTCGGCAGACGTACCGAACATCAACTTGGATGACAGCTGCCGTGGATGCTCCACGCCGGAGCGAGCGATTGCGTTTTCCATGAAGTCCCCCCGGACAATCAATGTGCGAATGCTCTCAGGCATTCGATGGGGGGCTATTGAGCGATGTTGGCCGCGTCCTCCAACAAGCTGGACGTCGGCTCGCCTCGCAAGATCATGGTCAGAATCTCGTTGAGCTTCTTGGACTCTTCGTCGCCCACGAACTCCCCCACTATCTTCTTCGATTTATCCGTCGGCATAGCTTTAAGAATTGCAATAACTTCGTCCTTTTGCCCATTTTCATATAGCTGCAATAGCTGATCTTTAGCTTGATCCGGGGCAATTGCCTCAAGGGTGCGCTTCACGTCTTGCAAACTCTCAGCCAGTACGTCGGCCTTTTCCTGGTCGAGCATCTGGTAGAACTCGTCCAGTCGACGGTCAAAGGCGTCTTTGGTTGTCTTCAACGTTTCCAGTTTTTCTGTGATATCTTGCTGCATGCGAGCAATGGACTCTTCTCGCATCTGCAAATCAAGATTGTCTTTGGCCCGCTCACTTAACACGTCTTCGTAGCGAGGTGTGGGTGATTGTCGGTATTCGTCCAAGACCTTTTGCAAGCGTTCCCCGGAAATGTCGATTCCGTTCAACAGGGCCGCGCCCTTGGTGAGCGTGTCAGACTTCAGATTTCCCCGCATACCGGCCATGGTCAGAATAATGGCCTGAGCAAGCACGGTGGCCACGCAGAAGGCCACAAACAGTCGAAGCATTAGACGCATTAGCAACTACTCCGAACGAAACTGGGAACGGTTGGGAGCGGACTCGGTGGAACTGGGGGCGGGCGGTCGATTATTGTGCCAATACTGGAATCCTGCCCACTGGTCCAGCGCAATCTGTTCGCCGCGCGCCTCGCGCGCTTGCCAGTCAGCGGCCTGTTTGTCCTTCAGTTTTTCCAACGAGCGCACGCGTTGCTCGTGGGCGACCAAGACCTGCCTCCGTCGCTCGCATTCGGTGTCCACCAACTGCCGCTTGGTCCGCAATTCAGCGATTTCCTGCAGCAAGACCAACTGGTAGCGTTGCGATTCGATAATTCGTTGCGGATCCACCACTTGCTGATCGTCGGTCGTTTGAAGAGGTTGTTGAGCGTCGTGGTCTTGCTGGCGACGTTGTATCTCGTCATCCAGCTGCTGCTGCGCCAAAGTCGCTTTCTCGTAGGCTTGGGCCGCCTGGTCGCGCTCGCGCTCCCGCAACTGGACTACACTTTGCAAGCGAAAACGAAACTCGGACACGTCTGGACCTCAGGCAGTTCAATGAGTGACTTGGTTGGCTTTCGAGAT
>JANQOL010000257.1 GCA_028289675.1 Pirellulaceae bacterium | reverse complement strand
CGGCAGCTGGCGGACGCGAACCATGTGGGAAATCGCGGACGCCGTGGCCGATGGCCGTGTGGCGGATGCCGTGGAACAATTGGAACATGTATTTGCCGCCGGCGAAGCGCCCGCGGCCGTGGTACCCCAGATCTCCTGGAGTTTGCGCCGCTTTGGACGGGCCGCTCACTTGATATTGCAAGCGCGGCGCCAAGGCACTTCGATGTCCGCCCAAGCCGCTATTGGCCAGTCCGGTTTCTGGGGCCGTGACGCCAAACTGGCTGAAGATCGCTTGCGACGCATGGGGCTGCGCAGGGCCGGGCGGCTACCAGATTGGCTCTTGGAATTGGATCTGAAAATCAAGGGCACTCATTCCACACCATCGCGGGCCATCATGGCCTTGGAAGAATTGTGCTTGCGATTCTGCAAGGCCTAGCCAGCGGGTGCTTCTGTCGCCGAGGAGACTCGGCTAACAAGTCCTGAAGCGGGCACACCGAAGCGCCAAAATTGGCTACATTGTTGCGATCCGCTCCCGCCGCCCAACAATCGAGCGATTTGATTCTGGTTTCCCTATTCCCAAAGACCACGGAGAACCGTCCATGGACCGCGTTTGCCATTTCGAAGTTCCTTACTCCGACAAATCACGCATGGAGACATTCTACTCCAACGTCTTCGGCTGGCAGTTCCAACCTGCTCCCGGCGACGTGCCCTACACATTCGCCTTCAGCACGGAGGTCGACGAAAATTTCTGCCCCAAAGAGCCGGGCGGCATCAATGGAGGTACCTACGAACGTGGTGAAGAAGGGCCCAGTGCATCGCCGGTATTGGTGCTGGAAGTGAAATCGTGCGAGCAGCGCGTCAAAGACGTTGAGGCTGCGGGCGGATCAGTAGTCATTCCGCCCAATCCCGTCGGTGACATGGGCGTTTATGCTCAAGTCAAAGATACCGAGGACAACATTATTGGGCTGTGGGAGCCGTTGCCGCGAGGCTGATACGGAAATCTGACGAAGGTTCTAGTCCGAGGTGCACCGACGCATGGCCGTGCTATCGACCAGGCTGGTTGCTCACTTTGTCGTCGACAACCAGCTAACCGAAGTAGTAGCGTTTTAGACGCTGCAGATCGCCTAGGATTCGTCTTTGAGAATCGGACGGAATCCTTGAATTCTGCCGCGAGGAGCCAAGCCCTTGGTATCTATTGGAAGATCCAACCGGTGCAAGCCAACGTTCCCGGCTTTGTCCACGACTTCTAAACGAATGTAGATGCGATCTGGCAAGTTGGGATCTGCCTTCCAGAGGTAGATCCCCTTGTTTTTTTGCCCGGAAGCGATGGTTGTCCAAGGACCGTCCACCGACTCGCTGAAGGACAGCGTGACCGGTCGGTCGACCAAGTGGCCGTCCTGGCAAGCGTAGTCGATGACCAGCATGCCGTCTTCGGGGCCTTCGCCATAGACGGCGCGGGTAATCTTGGCCGTGGGCACACTGGTATCGACATTGATCCACACATCAGCACTATCGCCGTCCTTGGGCCGGTTACTGACCAGTCCATTGGCGCCTACGATCACCATGCGAAATCCGAAGAGCCCATCGTTGCCTACCTGAACGTCAAACGGACTTTGGCGATCCGGGTCGGATCCCCACTGTTGCCAAGTTCGGCCACCGTCTTCGGTGCCCCACAACTCGACATCCGACAACGTGCTGCCACCGAGTGCGTCAACGGCATAGTCCAAGCTGAACGCCCGGGATCGGCAGTGAAATGCTCGCCCAAAATTGGACGACTCGAGATCACTGGCTCCTCGATGATTGGCATCCCCAACCGGTGTTTGCTGGTCTAGAGCGGAGTGATCGTGTGTGGCCACCGGATGCGGTAGCGGGAGTTCCTCTGCGGATGTCGCCATGTCACCCGCCGAAGAATTCAGCGACAGACTATTGTCGGCCTTGGCCAAACGACCGGGACGGTTGAGATCAACCAATTGTTTTGTTTGTGCTGGTGTGGCCGTCGAAGCCGTGGATGGTTGCCAAGCGATTGCACCGGGTAGAGTTGGTACAGCGGAATTTGTTTGGCTGGGAGGCAACAGGGTCGTTGGCCCCG
>JANQOL010000255.1 GCA_028289675.1 Pirellulaceae bacterium | reverse complement strand
TGGACGTAACCGTCCAGGTGCAGGGCCGCAGGCCCACAGCCTGACCCGTGAGCAGCCAAGCGGCACTGGCGCTGATCAAAAGTTGACGCGATTACCCTCACCGATGACCGGTCAAGGAGGCCCTATCCCAGGCACACACGACAGGGGCAGCCTGGTGCGTTCCGTTCAGATGCGACTGCAAAAGCTCGGTTGTTACACTGGTGAGATCGACGGCCTGTGGGGGCCACAAAGCCAGGGCGCCCTTGGTCGTGCCATTGGCCGAGACAACGCTCGCGCCGGCGCAACACCTGACAACTTGACGAGACTGCAGGAACTCCCAAGCGTCGGCAATTGTCAAAGCCAGGGAGATACCGAGGACCAAAACGCCATAGCCGGAGAAACAAAGCCGCCGAGCGTCGCTAGGCTGTCCCGACGCAAAGCAGCCAAGCGATGCATGCCGTGGTCACTGTGCATGAAGCGGTGCAATGATGGCGATCTAGGACGTAACGCGGGTACAGGCTGTTCCTATATCTGCGGGCCTGAGATCCCTATTTGCCCGTGAGCGAAGCGTCGCTCCACACATCATGCGGACCAGTCCGCGACGGGCAACTATCGTCTTTCAGGGTTGGCTGAAACCATCCCGCTGCCCCGCCCAGCCGCCCAAAACCACCGTCATATGGGCGGCCGGGCGGCGGAGTGGGCCGGCAAGGTGATTCCGGCTATGCCGGAAATGGATTAGCGACAAACGCGATACGTTCCGTTCCGTCCATGCCGCGCCAGGTCAAGGTGGAAGTGGTTGTGGTGGTACCTGTCCGCGTTGGGACCGAGTACTGTGGTAAAGTACTTGCAGGCACCTTGGTGCACGGTGCGTAAAAACCGGGCATCGCGGCTGCCAAAACTCCAGCCGTTCTTCACCGTCACCCGTGAACCATCCGACAAAACAAACTCAGAGATATCGATGGCGTTCGCGCGGCCGTGCTCAGACAGTTTCGCACCACGTTTGCTGTTGCGGCTGCGACAGGCATAAGAAGCCAGCACCTTGATCTCGACGACGCCCCGTCCGTACTGGCGTTGCGCCGCCGGTTGCACCACATTCCGCAACCAATGATCAATTGGATCAATCATCGGACAGCGTAGAGTTGCAGCAGGACGCATGCCGATCCGGCCACTCAGTGCAGCCTTCACCACGAAGGGGCGCTCAGCGCCACAGCCTGTCGGCCGACCGAGACTGGTTCGGGAATGGATGAATCGCGTCTCGCGTACACGGCCGGAGGCCAGGCAACTTCGCTCGTTGCCGGCATGCCAGGCGGCTGGCCCAACAAGATGCGCAGCTTCAACATTGTGGGAGCGCGAGAAGACGCCAGTGTGTCCGGTGCTACAACTCGCCACCAGGGCGCAGGAGACGATTACCAGAACTGCATTGATTGTTCGCTTAACCATGGGCACGCACGTTACGGCCAGCAGCCCTAAGACTGCCTCAATGACCCGTTCCCCAATGGTTAATTGACGTGCATTTCCGGCACGAGTGAGACGCGGCCGTGGCGGTTTCGGGTCAGCAATTGAGCAGCCTGGCGGCCGCTTGCAATCGAGCCCGGGGAGATCACCGATAGCCCGAAAGCGGAATAATGAGTGTCCCTATGCGCTCAGCCAGGATCGATACTATCGCTTCAATCCGAAGCGCTATGACCTAGTTTCGTGCTGGTGGCGTGCGGGGCCTCTTGGCATATTGCCCGGCCAGACAGTCGGCCTTTTTGCGTGCGCCAGGTGAGGGGACATATTTGGCGCGATGCAGCAACTTTCGCTGACTTGGAGGGCTCAAGTCTGCGATCTCCAGTATCAACTTCATGCGAATTGCTTTCGCAAAATTCTTCATGCCAGTGACAGGAATGTAGAACGAGCCCGGCCCACCGATAACGCAGTCGCGGTAGTAGAGGTCCAAATCAGCGAGATCATAATAGCCCGGCAAATCGGCTGGATCGCTCATAATGGGAAGACCATTGATCACGACGCCGCTTTCCAACAGCGCGTCCCGTGCCGCTTCAACAACTGCCCCACTATTGTTGGGG
>JANQOL010000254.1 GCA_028289675.1 Pirellulaceae bacterium | reverse complement strand
CGGGGCCACCAATGCCGTGCTAGGGCTCAGTTCTCAACAAGCTGAACAAGGCGTCGTCACGCATTCCTCCGGCAACCATGCCGCAGCGTTGGCCCGAGCAGCCAGCATCCGAGGAATCGCCGCCCACATCGTCATGCCCTCCAATTCGGCCCAGAACAAAATCGCAGCCGTACGCAGCTACGGTGTCGAACCCACATTCTGCGAGCCGTCAGCCGCTTCGCGAGCCCAAGTGGCTGCGGACGTTCAATCGCGAACCGGAGCCACGCTCGTCCATCCCTATGACAATCCAGCCGTGATGGCCGGCCAAGGCACGGTTGCGCTTGAGATTCTGGAGCAGTTGCCTGAGGTCACCACCATCTTGGTGCCCGTGGGTGGCGGCGGTCTGCTGTCAGGTGTGCTCACCTGTATCAAATCGCTGCGTCCGGATGTCCAGGTCATTGCGGTCGAACCCGAACTAGCTGACGACGCCTACCGTGGTTGGCGGGCAGGAAGTCTGCAAATGCCGACCCGGTACGACACCATCGCCGACGGCCTGCGTTCCCCCCTGGGGGAGCTGACGTTTCCCGTCATCCACACCTTGGTCGACGATTTTATACTGGTGTCCGAGTCTGCCATTGGCCGCGCCATGCGGTTGGCCGCCGAGACTGCGCGGGTCGTCGTCGAACCGTCCGGAGCGGTGGGGCTGGCTGCCGTGTTGAGCGATCCCGCACGGTTTGTCGATGCCACCACTGTCGCCGTGGTCACCGGCGGTAACCTCGATCTAGGAAACTGCCACTTGGGTGGCGAGTCCACATCAAAGCAAGAATCATGAACTTGGATGAATTTGAAAAGACCTGTCACCCACTACAGCGTCCGTTGTTGGTTATCTCGGGCAGCCGAGGATGTTTGACGTGCGGGTATCTGAGTATGGAAGCTTTCGAACGCAACGGCGACGCAGCGGCCATTGTCAAAGGCGTCGACAACTACCAAGACATGTTGATTGCCGAAGTGCGCGCGGTCAGTAGCCGTGGTCAAGCCCTGGGCGTGGAACCAGGCATGAGCGGAGCTCAGGCGCTAGAACGCTTTCGCTGAAGCGGGTGTGCCAAAGTCCTGGCCATCGTTCAATTCGTTCCAGAGGATTGCTGGGCGAGAAACGAACGCATCGCTTTGAGTGTCTCTTGGCTGACATGGTGCTCGATACCCTCGCTATCGACTTCTGCCACCCGGCGACTGACTCCCAAAGCCAGTAAGAACTGCAACACGATCTCGTGACGCGTCTTGGCCGCTTTGGCCAACTGCTGGCCCGCCTTGGTCAACAGAACCGGCCCGTAGGGCTGCGTTTCCACCAGCTCGTCTCGCACGAGCCGGCCAATCGTTTTGTTGACGGTGACGTGACTAACGCCAAATCGCTTGGCAAGGTCAACGGCCCGACAACTGCCGCGTTCCTGGATGACATCGGCAATTGCTTCCACGTAGTCCTCAGCCAGTTCGGTAGCGTGGTCGGAACGAATCCGTTGATGAGTGCCAGCATTGCGCTGAGGGGACGTCTTTGATTTGGAGGAGGCCAACAAATTCACCATGACAGGGGGCCAAAATCTAATGCTGCCGACCCGCTAAGCGGGAAACCCCGGCGTTCCTGCTGGCGACAAAACTCGATCCGCCATTTCTTTCAATATAGCACTTGCCGTAATTTTAGCACAGGCTACAATTAGCGAATGTAGCCTAGGCTACATTTCACGGCAGCCGGCGAAAGTTCGTCGGAATTCCTTCATTGAAAGACGATCCATGAATCGCACTCGCACCGCCAAGACGAATGGATTCACACTGGTCGAACTGCTGGTGGTCATTGCCATTATTGGCATCCTGGTCGGATTGTTGCTACCTGCCGTGCAAGCGGCCCGCGAGGCCGCTCGTCGCATCCAGTGCAGTAACAATCTCAAGCAACTCGGATTGGGCCTGCAGAACTACCATTCGGCGTTTAAAAGGTTTCCCGCCGGCTATTGCACGTATGCGACGCGCAACGGAAGTGGTCCGGCCTGGGCGACCATTGACCCGACCACGTGGGACGCCGCGCCGGGCTGGGGTTGGGGAACCATGTTGCTGCCTTTTATCGAACAAACGAATTTGGCCAACAACTTGCAATCGGCGCGTTCGATCTGGGATCCGGTAAACGTTCCGGCGGTATCCACACAGTTGTCCGTCTATCTATGTCCGTCGGCCAGCGGCGACCAAACCCCGTTTGTGGTTCGTGACGAAGCCGGACAGCCTGTCGCCCACGGTGGAGAGCCGCTCAGACTGGGTAGATCGAACTACGTGGCCAGCCATGGCCAGGAATCGTGCTGGGGGGAATGTGGGGCAGCGGCCACGGGTATTGTATTTACGAACATATACACCGGCACCACGACGACGATTCAGGTCGATGGAGACGTGAGCCGAGTCGCGGATGGGCCGTTTTTCAGAAACTCAGGCACTCGATTTCGAGACGTGACCGACGGGTCGTCCAACACGATTTTCCTGGGAGAGCATTCGTCACGACTGAGTGAAAAGACTTGGGTAGGTGTCGTGCCCGGCGCGTTCACGCATCCTCGCTTTGTAACGCCCTTCAATGGTCCCGATGCGGCGGCCACGCTAACACTAGTGCACGCCGGTCCTTCGGGCGGCGAGCTGGACATCACAGGTTCGCCCATCATTCACCCCATCAACTATCCCACCTACCATGTCGGTCAGATGTACGCCGAGCATCTGGGGGGCGGGCAAGTGTGCTTGGGGGACGGTTCGGTCAGGTTCATTGCCGACACCGTGGATCTACTGCTGTGGGCCGAACTGTCCAGTATGGATGAGCACGAAGTCGTCGACATGGATGGTCTATAAGCATGTCAAGCGAATCTCCGTCGGCGTGGCCACGATGGCTGTTTGTCGGTCTGGTCTTGCTGATTGCCGCCGGCGTTTGGTGGTGGCTGCGCCCGCAATACAGCGAGACTTCAGAAAATGGTTATGCCGTGGCGGTGGCACTGTTCACCGCTTGCAATCAGCAGGATAGCGAGAAACTGCAAGAACTTGCCACCCATGTCGAACAGCTGCGGGCGCAGGGAGAACTAGGGCCTGACGAAGCTGACTGGTTGAGCAACATCATCGAATTGGGCCTGGATGGAAAGTGGCCAGCGGCCAATCGGAAAGTTCGCAGCCTCATGCAGCAACAGGTCCGGCCGGCCCCGTCCTAACCACGGGTACTCGGCCGCTTCACTCGGCAGCGTCCAAGTACGTGCGGCACCGGGAAAGCCTCTGGTATTGCTCGACTAACTCCGGCACAGCCTCGGCATCCAGCTGTCCGGCGGCCACTTGGGCTTCCAGCTGCTGGCGATACTTGTCATGTAGCTGAGCCTCGTCGTACCGGGCGAAGTGCATCATGTCGCTAACCGAGCTGCCGCTAACAATTTTTTGCACGTGAAAGCGACCTGCCTGATCAATGACCAGATGCGCCTCATTGGGATGCCCAAACAAATTATGGTGACTACCCATTACTTCTTGGTAAGCACCCACCAGAAAGATCCCCAGGTAATACGGCTCGGCGGGGTCCCAATGATGCAGCTCTAGCGTCTGCTTGACGTCTTTCAAATCGACGAAACGGTCAATCTTTCCGTCGCTGTCACAGGTCACGTCTACCAATGTCGCAAAGTCCGTAGGACGTTCGTTTAGGCGATGAATGGGAACGATGGGAAACAGCTGGCGTATCGCCCAGCTATCCGGCGCCGATCGAAAAAGTGAAAAATTGCACAAGTATTTTTGCGCCAAATTTCGTTTGAGCTGTTCGAATTCTTCGTCGGGAAAACCGTCTTCCTCGGCTTCACGTAGAGCTCGTGCACAGATCTCCCAGAACAGCACGTCACCCTTGGCGCGGTCTTCCAAACTGACCAACCCTAGATTGAATTGAATCTGCAGCTCGTCTTTATGTTGCAGCGCGTCGTGATAGTACTCTCCGTAGTTTTTAGCATTGATCGAATCGCACAGATCTTTGAGCTCGACGATGACCTGCGGATCGTCATCGTCGATCATCACCTCGGGTTGATCATCGGCAAACGTCTCGATTTCGTCCCGAATACTGGTAATCAACACAGAGTGATAGGCGGTCATGAAGCGGCCCGACTCGGTCACCAGATGCGGATGGGGCACTTGTTCTTCGTCGCAGACGACCTTGAACGCGTATACCACATCATTGGCAAACTCCTGCGCGGTGTAATTGACGCTGGAGTCGAAGCGTGTTTTCGAACCGTCGTAGTCCACGCCCAGCCCGCCCCCGATGTCGACATAGTCGACGCGGCTCTCGATTTGACGCAATTTGGCGTACACGCGCGCCGCTTCTTTCATCGCGTTCTTGACGCGTTTGATGTCCGTGATTTGAGAACCAATGTGAAAATGCAACAGTTTGAGCTGCTGTTCCAGGCCGGCTTCCTTCAACATGCGTACGCACTGCAGAACTTCGGATGTGGTCAAGCCAAACTTGGCCGAGTCTCCTCCGCTGGCCGACCATTTGCCTGAACCCCGGGAATACAATTTGGCGCGCAGGCCGATCCAGGGTGCTACGCCAGATTCCTTGGCCAACTTCAAGACCATCCGCAGTTCGTTCAGTTTCTCGACAACGATCGTCACTCGCTTGCCGGCTTGAACGGCCAATAGCGCCATCCGGACGAACGCTTCATCCTTGAACCCATTGCATAGCAGCAGCGACTCGCCCGTTTGTGGTTGTGCTATCGCCGCATACAGCTCGGCCTTGCTGCCGCATTCCAAGCCAACCGAGCAACGGCTGCCGTCCCGCAAGAACTCCTCGACGACCTCGCGCCGCGGATTCACTTTCATCGGGAACAAGGGAAAGTGCTGGCCTTGAAAACCGAATTCCTCGATGGCATTGCGGTACGCGGCGGACAACTCTCGCAGTTGGCTGGTCAGTATCTGAGGAAATCGAAGCAGTAGCGGCAGCCGCGCGCGGCCGGTCGACAGCAGGTGCTCGACGATCTCTTTCAGATCCGCGTACCGTTCGTCGTGCGGCGCCGGACGCACGACAATGTGTCCACGATGGCTCACATCAAAGTAACCCGCCGACCAATTCTCGACTCCGTAGGCCACCTGGACTTGCTGCAGGATTTCTTCGTTCATTCATGGACCAACAAAAAGGCAACTGCAAAAAGCCAAATTCTAGTGCTCTTCTCACAGACGCCTAGCTCGTCGCATCAAAAATGAACAGTTGGACGTGGCACCCGTTCGTCATTACAGGCTGACGTCAGTTCATTTCATGACGATGGTGTTCGTGCCCGTGTGTATCCAAATGCTTCAAGATCAAACGCGGCTGGTCATCCCTCACATCTAGGTCCAGTTCCAGGTATCCGCCCCCGACTCGCAAGAATTGATGCACGTCCGGGCGGAAGTCAGATTGCTTCCAACCGCCGGCATGACGTTCGCTAGCCGGCCCGACGGAGAACTCGTGCAACCCCGTGGCCGGATCGATACTGTGGAACTGCCAATGGCGATCTCCACAGACGCTGATCGCGTTGGGCACCGAAGCGATCAGGGACCTGACTTGCTGCCCTTCCGTTTCAAAAACACGGTTGGCGTGATTGTCCCGCTTATTGTTACGGTCCGGACCTACCAGCGGAGTCGGCGAGATGACCACTTTGAACGTGGCCTGCGATTCGCCCAAAGAATCCGCCAACCACTGCTTCTGTTCCGCCCCCCAAATACTCTTGTCGGGACCATCCGGTGCGTTGTTCGGGCTGCGAAAATCACGGCCTTCCATGAGCCAGATTTGCAAATGCTGTCCGAGGCGAAATGTCCGGTATGCTGGGTCGGGCAATCCGGTCTGCTGAATGAAGATCTGCTGGCCTTGTTCGAATGTGAAGCGATCGGTCCACGCAAATCGGCTGCCCGGCCAGCTGTCGTTGACGTAGGTGTCGTGATCGTCCTTGAGAAAGTAAGTGGGCACATAACAGTGAAACTCGACCAACGTCGGCAATCCGTAGGTGCGTTGCCAGTGGTAGTTCGCCAGTTCCCGCGAACGCGCCAAACGATCGTAGTAGACCACATCGCCGGCCATGACAAACGCATCGGTGCGGCGCTCACGCATAGTCCGGTACAGGTCAAAACCATGAGCCCCATCGCGATCGGGAAACGACTGACAAGTGCTCACGGCCAATCGAAAACTGGCCGACTGCCCTGGAGCGGGTAGAGTTTTGAAGCTGCCCGACAAGGTCGATGACAAGTCCGAACGTTTATTGCCACGCACCGAGGTTCGTACCTGGTAGTGGGTGTCCGGCAAGAGACCCGGCAGTTTGACGAGGGCCGAGTAATCCGTGTCTGCACTCACCGGCTGCCACTCAGTGTGTTGCCAGTCACCACCCGACGACTTGCGATAACTCACACGAACGTCCGCCTCCACTCCGGGCACACCGTACCGCAACCCGGCCACACCGGTCTCTGGCAAGATGGCGCCCGAACTGTGCTTGCCGTCCGGCTGATGAAATTCGACTTCCGGCAAATCACCTAGATTGGGCAGCGGCCAACGAGTCGCTCGCACCCAAATCGTCGCTTGCTGTTGGGTGACCTCAACGATGCGCATGCCATTGGCCTGCTGCGGCTGTTGGGACGTGTCCACGAGCAATCGCTGATCGTCCGTCATGCCGGACAACTGCTGGACACTCAGATGTTGCTGCGCAGCCACCCGTAAACTGTCCGGATGACACGTGCGGAGCAGGGCGGGTAGGCAACTGCAGAGCATAGGATCATTGGGGAAATCTTGGATCAGCAGACCATCGATTGCTGACAATGCTGACTGGTCGAGCGACCACAAGCCGGCCAGCACGGTCAGCAGAGCGTCACGACCACTGCCTACCAGTCTCAGCCGCTGTTCGCTGGCCAGCTGGTTACTGATCCACCCCAAGGATGTCAGGTAGTCGTGCAAAGCGAGTTGTTCGGGGGTCTGGCCGAGCAAGTAGAAGCGGCGGACCAGTTGGGTGCTACGTCTGGCATCTTGCTCCGGCTCCAACCAGTCGGCGCAACGCGGACGAACAAAGTAGTGCACGCGATTCGGCAGTGCGTCCAACCGCGATTTAATCCACGACGTGCCCAGCAATTGCTCGATCCGGCTGGGATGCCAACGCGTCGTATCCTGCAAACGCAGATGCGCAACGGCGGCGGAACTGGCCGCATCATCACTAGCGCCTTCCACCTGGAGCACTTGGATGGTCGCCGTACCCGTTGGTCGCGCTTCCAGGAGCTTCCAGGCGTGGCCGTCCAACTGTCCTGCGGCGAGCTGCTGGAATTCGGCGGACGGCAAACTGGACGGTAGCACGCCGATCTCCGCCAAGCGCGGCTTCCAACTGGTAGACCACTCTCGCCAGGCGAGCTCCGAGTCGCGGATGGGGGCAGCTTGAGTTACAAACCAACTGGATAGATCCGTGACATGCTCCTTCGCCGGAGTCTCCCGCTCGAACACGGCCAGCTGCCCTGGTTCCAGCTCCTTATCGGCGGGTGAATCCACGGTGATGGATTGATCGGTCAGGTGTTTCAACAGCCAACGGAAAGCGGGGACTCGTAGATCCTGCGTGTCTTTGTGCGGACCGGGTGTGATCACCAATCCGTACTGGGATGCCGCATCCAGGCGCTGGTAAAGATCGCGCAGTTGGCGATCGACGCGCACCACTCCATCCAAGGGAAAGATGCGGTCCGTATCGGAGTTCTCCAACAGCAAGGCGCGGGGCGCCACCAGCGCCGCCAGTTTGGCGTAATCCCAGCCATACAAGTTGACAAAGTACATGCAGTCGCAATGGCCTTCGACGCAACCATCGACAACGTGATTGCGCAGATCGGTAATGCCAGCCACCGGTACGGCCACGCGAATGCGTTCATCCAGGGCTGCGGCAAACCAGCTGTAAGCCCCACCGCCGCTACGTCCGGTGATGCCGATGCGGGTGGCGTCCACATCTGGCATCGCACTCAGCAGGTCGACACCTCGAATGGCATTCCACGCTTCAACGCCCGCCGGCGTGTAGCCGCGGCTGATCCAATCCCACCGCCCCAGCTTGTACGTCCCATGATGCTCGCCCTGCAACTCTCCCAGCTGGACGGTGTCGATCATCAGGCACACCACGCCATGCCGCGCAAACCACATCCCGTGATGATGGTAGGCGGTCTTGTTGCCCAACAGCCGGCCGCCCGAATTTACTCGGGCGTGACCGCAGACGTACAACACGGCTGGCCAGCCTTCCGCTGGTGGCTCTTCGTCGGGTCGATACAAGTTGGCTGTGACAAACAATCCCGGCCGAGACTGGTAGTGCAGCCGGTCGATCGTCATGCCAGGATGCCGAATCGAACCAACCACGGTGGTGCGCAACTGCGTACGATCCGGCTCGGGACTCAGACCGAGCATGTCTCGCAGTTCATCGCGCCATTGGCGCCTTATCTCCGGCCAATTATCAGCGTTGACTTCGGCCAAATCTCGGATCGTCGCTTGCTCAATTCTTTGCACCTGATGTTCAAAGTAGGCCGCGCTTTCTTGGGCTGTGGACCGTCTTGTGCAGTTGATCAATCCACAGAGCGTTGTCAGCCCATGCAAGACCACCACTCCCATCACCTTGGCTAGCAGACGTCGTTGATCGTTCACGTTGATGCTCCTGCGAATGATGGAGGGCGGGGGATGTAGGGCGGGGACGGAAGTGGGCATGAGATATGGTAGCCCAGCAACAGACGTTGGACGACAGTCCGCCGAGGGTTGTGTATGCTACACGCCGCGCCGAGGCAGGTACTGCGCATTACGAATACGACTGGGGAGTGGGCACGGTGATTGTTCTGAACAAACGTAAATGGCTCAAA
>JANQOL010000228.1 GCA_028289675.1 Pirellulaceae bacterium | reverse complement strand
ATGACGTGATGATTTGTCAGGATCATTCCGGTGCGATCCATCACCGACCCGCTTCCGGAGCCTTCTCGAGTTGTCAGCTGCAAGTACGAATCCATGGCGGACGTACGTGTGGCGATATGTACAACGCTGCGATTGCATTTTTCATAGACAGCAATGTTGATGCGCTCTTCAGGCAGCAGGCCGTCGTCGATCGGCAGCGGATTCGCGATCGGTGACTGTGCGAACGCCGGTGGGCCCCACCACGCAACGACGAGGATGATGCCAATCAAATCCAGTCTCCAAGCCCATTGACGGCCGTGCTTTTGAAAGCGAATCATGTTCGTTCCTTCCTTTGCAGGCTAATTGAACGGCGCTACTTTTTTGCCTGAAAACCAACAAATACCAACACGTAGCGAGGGCGAGTGTTCTTCGATGTAACGTGGCCACTTACTTGCGTTTTGTGTTGATGAACGACTCGTTGGTGATGGTAAAGACTCGAAAGTGGCGCTGTCCAGCTAACTTCCATGAACTCATGCTTGCCCACGCCGTTACCACGAAGTCCCAGCAGAAATTGAAATGCCTTACGGCAGACCGTGAGCTGGCACCCTGCAACTCAGCCGAATCGCGCTAGCGAGCGGTATTTCACGGACTACCGTAGTTTCAAAAAGTGCCAGCTTCTTAAGTCGTCAATTTCTTGTAACGAAACTTGCGGACTTCGTCTTCGGCGATGCCCAAGCGCTCTTTGCTCTGCGTTTCGTAAGTATCAAAGTTGCCTTCACACCAGTGCACGTGGCCGTCGCCTTCAAAGGCCAGGATGTGCGTGGCGATGCGATCCAGGAACCAACGGTCGTGAGAAATAACAACCACGCAGCCGGCGTAGTTCAAGATGGCTTCTTCGAGAGCGCGGAGAGTGTCGACGTCCAAATCATTGGTAGGCTCGTCCAGCAGCAGTACGTTCGAACCGCGACGCAGTAGCTTTGCCAGGTGCACTCGGTTGCGTTCGCCGCCGGACAGGTTCCCAACTTTCTTTTCTTGGTCAGGACCGCGAAAATTGAACTTGGAAACATAGGCCCGAGCATTCATTTTCCGGCCGCCCATCTCCAACAATTCATGCCCGCCGCTGATCTCGTCGTAAACGCTGTGGTTGGGTGCCAGCGCGTCGCGGCTTTGATCCACGTAGCCCAACTCCACCGTCGGTCCCACCTTGAGTTGCCCGGCATCCGGCTGTTCCTGATCGATCAACATCTTGAACAAAGTTGTTTTGCCGGCGCCGTTGGGACCGATGACGCCGACGATCCCGCCGGCGGGCAAACGAAATGAAAGGTTCTCGATCAGCACTCGTTCTCCGAAACCTTTCGTAATGTTGTCAGCTTCGATGACGAGTTCACCCAGATGCTTGCCGGGCGGAATCTGAATTTCCAGTTCCTCGGGTCGCTCTTCGAACTCTTCCGCAGCCAACTTCTCATACGAACTGATTCGCGCCTTGCTCTTGGCCTGGCGAGCTTTGGGACTAGCTCGAATCCATTCCAATTCGCGCGCCAAGGTCTTCTGCCGACTGACTTGGGCTTTGGCTTCTTGCGCAAGTCGTTCCCGTTTTTGTTCCAGCCAACTGGAATAGTTGCCTTCGAACGGGTGACCCTCGCCGCGGTCCAGTTCCAAAATCCACTTGGCTACATTGTCCAAGAAATAGCGATCGTGAGTCACCGCCACAACAGTGCCGGGATAATGGTCCAGATGCTGCTCCAGCCAATGAATCGATTCGGCGTCCAAGTGGTTGGTCGGCTCGTCCAGCAACAGCAAATCCGGTTGTTCGATCAACAGTTTGCACAGAGCCACGCGGCGACGCTCACCGCCGGACAGTTTGCTGACGTCGGCATCCCCGGGTGGTAGATTCATCACCGTCATAGCGACCTCGACCTGGCGATCCAACTCCCAAAGGTTGTTCGTATCGATCTCATTTTGCAGCCGTTCCATCTCGTCGTACAGTTTTTGCAGCTTGGCTTCGTCGGTGATCTCCCCCAACTCCATCGAGATCTCGTTGTAACGATCTAGCACTCGCCGGCGAATGGCCACGGCTTCCTCCACGTTGCCCTGGACGTCTTTGTCCGGATTCAACTGGGGTTCTTGAGGCAGGTAGCCAGCCGTGAAGCCGGAGGTCAATCTGGCTTCTCCGTCATAGTCCTGGTCAACGCCGGCCATGATGCGCAACAGCGTGCTCTTGCCGGCCCCGTTGGAACCCAGTACGCCGATTTTTGCGCCTGGATAAAAGGACAGCCAGATATCCTTCAGCACCTCTTTCTGGCCATGCTTTTTGGTCAACGATTCCATCGTGAAGATGTATTGGCGCCCCATTTCGATTCCTCAAAAAACGATTGTTCGGGCACCACGCTCATGGCACCATTGGGAGGCAGGCCGGCGAGTTGTGCCAACTCGCTCTGCCGCTAGGCTCTCATACCCGCGAGCACGTGCAAACCGCTCGCGGCAATCCTTCGGACCTGGACAGAGGCAATGCGTCAGACGTGAGAATCTGCCCGTGCAATGCCACTGAAGACTTTGCCATGAATTTAGCGGTACGACACTTCGCGACAAGCCGACTTGCGGGCCAAATCCGCAGTCAGGGCAGGTCTTGAGAGACGCTGGCACAGTGCTATGCGAGCGAACACTGGATCTCTCACTTCGACCTGCTGACTTTGATACGGTCACTTTATACGCTGACTTTGATCCTGTGCTGCGAATCAAATACAATGCGGTTACGCCGGGAGCGCGCCCATCAATGTAGACGTGAGGCGTGAACGGATCGGCAAGGACTCTAGAGAATTCAACTACTGAGGTGAGAAGTGTTATGCGACGTCCGTTGTGTTCGCTATTGGTAGTGGCCGTGATCACGTTGGGGCCCAGTTTGTGGAACCGCCAATTGACTTGGCTCACTGGCGCGGTCGCACCTCAATTGCGGGCCGAAGACAACGAGGATGCGGTTCCCGATGGCCCATGGATATCGTCGTTGCAATGGCTCGACCAGCAAACTTTGGTGGGTACCAAGTCACAGGGATTGTTGCTGCGGCCCGCACAAGTGGTCCAAGCGAAAGTCGAAGCGCTGTCGGAGCTGACGGCGGTTGGCGATTCACCGACGTCGTTGTGGGCCGTACTGCCGCTGGGAAGCGACCAAGTTATCGCGACCGACTACAAAGGAGGCATTCATTTGTTCGGCGGTTCCGAGGCGAAACAGTTCGAATGCGAATCGCGTTGGATTCGAACGCTGTGTCGGACGCCAGATGCGGACGAGATTTTGGCGGGTACCGAAGATGGTCAGCTGATTGTGCTGTCGTCCAAAGAACGGCGGGAGACGCGGCGAGTGGCCGCTCACGATTCGGCCATCTTCGATATTGCCGTTCATCCTGCCGGAGATCGCGTGGTTACCGCTGCCTACGATGGGCAGATTGGAGTGTTTTCCTGGCCTAAGTTGGAGCTGCTGTCGACCATGTCACGCGGCGCCGATGCGGAGGCGATTTGGAGCCTGGCATTCACGGCGAAAGGAAATCACTTGGTTTCCGGCGGGGCCGACCGTAGAATCCAGCTGTGGGATCTGGAGAGTGGCCAATCGGTGTGCACGCTTACCCGTACGGCCGACTGGATCACGGATCTAGTCGCTTTGCCAGACAGCGACATCGTAGTTGCTGGCTGCATGGACGGTCAGCTCGTGGTCGCCGACACGACCGCAATGACGCGAGTTGCTGAAGTTCAACCTGTCGAAACTGGAATCTGGTCATTGGCACTGGCTCCCGATGGCAAAAAATTGGCCCTGGGAACTCGTAAAGAAGGAATGGCCATCGTCGACGTTGGCGACTGGTACGCGGCCGCCAAAGCCGTGCAAGCCGAGGTCTCCCAGGTTCGACCGCCAAGTCCCTAAAGTCAAATCGTGACGCCAACCGTTTCGATATTTGTTCGCAGGTGATTATGAACCGCAAACTACAGCTACAATGCCCCGGCTGTAAGGCGACGCTGAAAATCACGTGCGGCCCCACCGACTTATTGGATGTTACGTGTCCAAAGTGCGGTAAGCAATTCGCAGCCAAAGTGCCCCCAAGCGCCAATGTGCCAGCGGCGCCCATCGTGGCTCCGGTGGTCAATCCGGCTGTGCCATTAGCCACTGCGACACCTGTCACCCACTCGACCGCACAGGTCATTCAGCCGCAACCGGTTCAGCCGCAACCGGTTCAGCCGCATGCGGCCGACATGCCGCAACTGAACAGTCTGCCTCAACAACCGATGGCGGACGCCTGGGCCGACATGTCCGGCTCTAATTTGGTCAATGCATCCAATTTGGTTGGTGAGTCGACGTCCAGCTACACCGCGCCGGCTGCCCGGCGCAAGCCCAACCCAAAACTGTGGATTATCCCGCTGTCGATTTTGGGCTGTGTCGCTCTGCTGGTCCCAATTGGCATCGTCGGCTATTCGCTGTTTCGCGATGCTCAAGGTGGTGGCGGCTTTTCGTTGGCTTGGTTGTCTGACTCGCATGAGCAGCTGCTGGACGATTACTTTGCACACCAGGAACGCAGCATCAATTTCCAGCTGGATTTGATGGAGGAGCGTGACGGTCGCGATTTCGTCGACGAGTTTGCCCGCCGTATTCCGCGAGAGGTCGAAGCGGCCGAGGGATATCTGCTGCGGGCGGTGCGGTTGGGCAAGGCGCCCGTCGAGATGCGGCAGAAGACCAAGGACCGCATGAAAGCTCTGCAGGACAAATACGAAGAACGGATGCTCGAGGGTGCAGTCAACGGCAGAATTCGGCTAGGTATCAACGAAAAAATGAAAGAGCTGCTGTCGGACGAAGAATTGAAATCGGCTAGTCAATGTGCCATGGCAGCGAGCGCCTACATTACTCGCGGTATGTACGACTTGCCCGCTCCGCAAACTGATACGCAGCGCATTTACTACGACGAGGCTGGCGTCGTGCGAGAGTTGTTCTTGGCATTGGGAAGAGTGAATTCCAAACGACAGTCGCAAGCGTTACCCGCCACCGTCGATGACCTCGCTGAAAAGATGCTCGACATCGCTGTGCGTCGGAGCCAGATGTCCAGACGCGGCTTTGACTCCGTTCCGATGGAGTATCGGGACATCGAGAACGTGTTCCGCATGACCCAGTTTGCGCTATTGCAGCGAATCGAAAGCCGCTTCGGTGAACACCCGGAGATCACTTCGTCCGTGGCCGCGTTTGACGCAGCCCGTCAAGCTATTTTGGATGCGAGCTCAGGTGCGTCGGAAGCTGATTTGCGTCAGCGACTGACGGATGCCCGAGCCGGTTCCAGCGTAAACCCCTCGAGGTCCGGACGGACGATGGATTTGGCCTACAATCCTCCACCATCGTCAGATCAATCGGTCGCTTTGGATCATCAATCCGGTGATATGGGGCCAGCAAGACGGCAACCGAATTCATCGTTTGAAAGCGGCCTTGGCACCAGCGATCTAGCTGGCTCCCCGGTCAGAGACTACGGAGCACCTGGCTCGGATAGCGAAGAAGCTGAATCGGTGGATCCCTTCGCTGTGGGGGCCGATGAAGGAGGCGGGGTGATGATGGAAGATATGGTCTATGGCCCGATGCGTGACTTTCGAGATCCGGAGCATGAAGCACGGATGCGACGTCTCCAGCAGGAGCGCGAAGCCGGCGGTCGACCTCAATTTGGTACCCGACCATCAGATATGGGTGTTCCAAGGGTCCGAAGTGGTTGGGATGGCCCTCCGCAACTGCCTCAAAACGGAATTAGCAATCGGCGTGGCCGGGCGATGGTTCGGGGAACACCAACGGCCGGCGTTGGTTCGGATGCGGAGAGACCCTCGGTGGGTCGACAACTGCCTTCGAATGGCCAGCAAGTCAGTCGAGAGCCCGGCACTGCCCAGTCGGTAACGATTCGGATTTTCAACTATTCTCCAGATGGTGGGCAGTTGGCGAAATCGTTGGCCGCGTCGTTGAACGTCACGGACTATTCGCACTCGAAAGTGGACAGCCAAGTCACCATTCATCTTCAGTATGCAGGCCGCCTGAGTCAGGTGGCGAAACAGTTGGAAGTCGGCAAACTGATACGGATGGATACGCTGCAACGCGAGATTCACGTCGACGCCAGCCAGCAACGAAACTGACCGGGCGCGTGAGGCCCAGACCTGAGGCGATGGAAAAGCTGGGTTGGGAACTCCACCGCCGCGGCGAAAAAACCGGTACTTTTGGCCCAATACTTCGCTCTACTAACGGTGTTTGGGAACGTTCGACCGCCTGGATCCGTCAGAAAGCTCGATATTTCCAAGCGTTTTTGCTAATCTTGTAATAGCCGGTGCTCGCCCGGTCTGGGGCAGACGCGGGATCGTTTACCCGCTGTTGTGGCTGGCGAATGTGGCATTTGACCACTCCATTGGCCCTTGCTGCCCCAGGATCGAAGCCAGGTATGTAGGAGCATGCCGGAGGCAACCGAGCTCACTTGTAGGATGGGTTGCATGCTCAAATCTCTATCAGGCGACGGCCATGATGACGCGGGTCGGCCCGAGGAGGGGAACGACCAACTCGAGCACAGCCGCGCCGACTCTAGTGCGCCCTCCTTGGCATCCAGTTCCACCACTGCGATGGTCACGGCTGTCGAGGTCGTTGGCGAGGAAGCGCGGGCAGCCATGCCGTCGGCGGACGGCGTAGCCATGTCACAGGGCGGGTGCTATTACTATGACACGCCGCGGCCCTGG
>JANQOL010000225.1 GCA_028289675.1 Pirellulaceae bacterium | reverse complement strand
TCTCTGAACGTCGTCATCGAAAACGAACCCCGTGCGTCCAACATTACCGTTGGTCGATCCGTGTGCCGAATCTTCTTGCGGCCCATGCCGGAAACACCTTGGGCGGAGCTGCGCGACGAAATTGTAGGACAAGCTCGAGAGCTGGACTTGGAAGTACGCGTTTACGAGCCGCTGTTGCCGGTGTACACGCCTGCCGAACGCCCGCTCGTGCAGCAAACCCTGAAGCGAGTTGAACAGTCGCAACCCGACGCGGTTTGCTTTGCCACCGATGGTTGCCATTTTCAAGACTTGCAGGATGTCATCGTGTTGGGCCCCGGCAACATCCAACAAGCCCACCGGCCGGACGAGTGGATCGCAGTGGACCAGCTGCATCGAGCCACGCAATTGTATGCAGACCTGTTTCGGCAATATGCCGTGGGACCATCGCCAGAAGAAATGCAAAGTAAGTAGATGAGTGCAACTTCCAACGGTGATTCGCCATTGCCGGCAGGCTATGACATACGCCCCACGACGGCCGACGATCTTGATGCGGTGATCGCACTGCTGGCGCCCTTTGTTGAGCGGCGGCAGCTAATGCGGCGCACCGAACAGGAGACTCAGTCTCTATTGGCAACCGGGTTTGCTGGCGATTTCCAGGGGCAGCTGGTTGGGTTTGCCGCAGTCGAGATTTATTCCAACAAGTTGGCGGAGATTCAATGCCTGGCAGTTCTGTCGGAACACCGGCGGCATGGCCTGGGTGGAAGACTGGTGCGTTCCTGCATTGAGCTGGCCACCAAGCGAGGCGTGATGGAGGTCATGGCGATCAGCTCGTCCGACGCCTTTCTCAAGGAATTGGGCTTCGACTATTCATTGCCAGATCAAAAACGCGCGTTGTTCTACCAACTGCGCACCCGAGACTGAACGGAACGAGACAAGCCAGCTGAAACGAGCCGGTCAGGCGTTAATGACTTTCAGCTGCTCATTATGCGGCCGCCAGAGACGAGGCTGCGGAGGTGGCGAGTAGTTGCTGGCAAGCGCGGAAGACGTCGTTCAACTCAATCGCTTGCATCGAGATGTTCGGCCCTTTGCGAACGAGTTTCTTCGTCGGCGGGCGCAGCGGACTTTGGAGAGCAATGTGGCGATTCCCATAGGGGCCAGATTCGTCGCTCCAAGTGGGGCCATGTAAGCTGACGCAAGGCGCTCCTACGGCACTGGCCAAATGCAAGGGTCCCGTGTCGCCGGTTACTAATAGCTCGGTGCGCCGCAACAACTCCGCCATCTCGCACAGAGTGGTGGCCGGAGCGACTACGGCGGCGCCTTGACTCTCTTCCTCGACGACCCGCGCCATCAGCAATTCGGCACTACCGGCCCAAAACACCAAGGAACGTTGGCCCGTCTCCCGATAAATCTCTCGAGCCAGCATGCCAAACCGTTGGACAGGCCACAGGCGAGTCGTCCAGCCAGCTCCCGGGTTGAGTGCGATCCACGATTGTTGCTGCCAACCCAAGTCGTTCAAGATCTGTTCCGCGCGTCGTGCCGCCTCAGGATACACGGGCATCTCAAACCGACCTTGGCCAGGTTCAATTTCGCACCAAGGCGACAACAGTTGCAAGTACGTGTCCACCATGTGACGGTGCGTGCGGCCGACGCGCCGCGTGGCTACCAACGGAGCGACTTCACGTCCCTGGGAGTAGTCAAAACCAATACGTTGCCGCGCGCCACTCATCCAACCGATCAATCCGCTCTTGGTCAGCCCTTGCGGGTCCAACACGAGATCGACATTGCGTTCACGAATGCTCTGCCTCAGCGTCAGCCACTCGCTGGGCCGCTTTAGCCAGCCGCGTTCGATCTTCAGCACTTCGTCCACCGCTGGATGCGGCTCGAGCAAGTCCACGGCGCCACATTCCACGACCCACGTCAGCCGACAGCTTGGCCACAGTGCTTTCGCGCGCACCGCCAACGGCAACGTCAAGATACAATCACCGATCGCACTTAGCCGCGTCAGCAGCACACGTTCAGGCTCAGGCAAACTTCCATTCATTGCAGACGATCGCGTGAGAACCTTCGAAGACGACCACGGGAACCGCCATGTGGTCCAGGATGAGATCTGGACAGCACTCTACCGAAATTCCAGCCGCCACCTCAAGCCAAATCGCAGAACCAGTCGGCCGGCGCGTATCAGTGGCACCAAGGGCCAACACCAGCTGTAGGCCGACCGAGGCGAGTGGGATGCGCGGACCGCACCGGCCAAGCCTGGGTTTGCGTGTACAATGGCAGCATGAGTCCACGACGCTGCCAACTTTGCAAAGGATCGTTCATGCACAAGGTTCATTGTTTGCTAGCACTTTTAAGTTTGCTGGTATTCGGGGCCTGTACGCAGCAGACGTTGGACGTTCAGCCAGTCAAGACGATGGATGAGGAACAATTCGAGCTCCAAGTCTTCGACAATTCGGAAACCTTCAGCCGGTTGGTCGACGTCAATGATCACGGCGCGGTAATCGGTGTCCGTGAAGTCAGCGAACAGGAAGGCACTTTGTTTTCGCAAGTCTTCTTCTACCATGACGGCCAAAAATCGGTGGACTTGGAGAAAATTGAAAACTTCTCCAACATCGAAATTCAAGCGCTGAGCAACAATGATCTCGCCGTGGGATTTGCGAGTCGTTCGTTGGGGCACGCTGATGGCAGTCTGCGGGCGATCGTGTGGGACTGCCACCAAAATCAAGTGTCTATGTTGGACCCTTTGCCGGATGACGAAGCTTGCCACGCACAAGATATTTCGACCGACGGGACGGTGATCAGCGGTTACTCCACCGGCAGCAATCCGGCTCGTCTGCGACCGTGCGTGTGGAGATGGGAGCCCCCGGCCGAGGCAAGTAACGAGTCGTCTTCAGGCAAGTGGGTGGTGACGGAGTTGTCCTCGATCGAAAAACTGAACCCCTATTTGATGTCCGCGTCCGCGGTCGTGTCTCCAGATGGGAAACGAGTAGCGGCTTGCATTACCGAGGAGTTTCTTCCCAATGGACTCGTGGACAGTTCCCTGTACATGTGGGAATTCGATGGCGAGAGCTGGGAGCGGCGGCAAGTCAGCAAGGAGCAGATGCGACTGCACTCCATGAATCGTCATGGCATGATCGTAGGAGACTTTTCCACGGCCAACGGCAAACTACCGTGCTCCATCAGCTCCGAAGGTGAGCTAACTCAACTGGAGCTATTGCCAGGGGACGTCGGTGGCGAGGCATGGGACATCGACGACGAAGGGTTGATCGTGGGTTTGAGCGACGACCCGCATGGTCCCGAGGGTGGACCTCAGGCTTGTGTGTGGCGCGATGGCAAAGCCAGCTTGTTGGCCATGCCAGAAGGGTCGATGTACGGCATCGCGTTTGGCATTAACGCCAAAGGCCAGATCGCTGGCTTGACCGACGTCGTTTTCCAAGACCAAACCGTGGAAGATCCGGAGACTGGTGAAAGTGAACCGGTCGTCAAATCGCTGGGGTTCCTATGGACCCCGGCGCCGGCAGCGACTGTTCCGCAGTCGCGGTAGGCGGCAGTCGCATCGTCCCCTTTGCCCCAGGTTCATGAGCCCGAGATTAACAGAGCCGCCTTGAAATGGCTCCGCGTTGTCAGGCGGCAGCACCACCAGATACACTACTAACGACGAGACTCCTGCAAGCGTGCATGGTTGCCCACTCTGGTGGGCATGCTCACTCCCACTGACTTCCGAAGACTGAGATGAAAAACCGAATCAATGAATTGCTGTGGTGTGGTTTGGCGTTGAGTACTGTCACGTATGGATTTGCCGACGAGAGATGGCCTCAATTTCGCGGACCGGATGGACAAGGACATGCGACGGAAGCTAGTATTCCAGCGCAGTTTGGAGTCAAGCAAGGCGTTCGATGGCGAGCACCCATTGCTGGAAAAGCCTGGTCCTCTCCAGTCATTTCCGATGGCCGCATCTGGCTGACAACGGCCATCACCGAAGCGGCCACCGACGAGGAAAAGGCCCGCAAGTTGGCCGATGATCCGCTGAAGGCCATCAAGGATGTGGCGGGCACGGTTGAATTCCAAGCCATCTGCGTCGACTTTGCGACTGGCAACGTCGTCCACGAAATTTCACTCGCCAAGGTCGATGACCCGGAGCCGATCAATCCGCTCAATACGTACGCGTCGCCGACGCCCGTCATCGCGGGAGGTCGCGTCTACTGCCATTTCGGCAACTACGGAACGTGGTGCTTGAATGCCGAGGATGGCGCGATCGTGTGGCAACGGCAGATTGTCGTCGATTACAGTGTCGGACCCGGCAGCTCTCCCTACGTGCACGGTGATAAGCTGATTCTGGTGTGCGATGGAACCGACCAGCAATTCGTGATGGCATTGGACGCAGCCACAGGCAAGGAAGTGTGGAAGACGCCTCGCCCACCCATCCGCGCTACCGAAGTGGAATACCGCAAGGCGTACAGCACGCCGATCGCCGTGCAGGTGCGAGGAGAAACGCAGTTAATCGTGCCTGGCGCGCAATGGATCTGCGCCTATGCCCCCGATACCGGTCGCGAGATTTGGCGTATCGATCATGGCGATGGATTCTCGGTGAGTCCCCGTCCGATTGCCGTCGGTGATCTGGTGGTGTTTTCGACCGGCTACATGAAACCGGAACTGGTAGCGGTCAAGACCGATGGCCAAGGTGATGTGTCCCAGACACATGTTGCTTGGCGCGTCAGTCGCGGAGCTCCCAGCAAGCCATCACCGATCGCGGTCGGCGATCGGATTTTTGTCGTCAACGATTTGGGAGTGCTGACGCAGCTGCGCTCCGCCGATGGCTCGATCCTGTGGCAACACCGCTTGGGCGGCCAGTATTCTGCGTCTCCGATTCAGGCTGGTGATAAGCTAGTGTTTTGCTCCCATACCGGAGCGGTGACTGTCGTGGCCGTGGACGCCCAGTACCGAGAGCTGGCCAAGAACGAATTGGAAGCAGCTATCCTGGCGAGCCCGGCAGTAGTTGGCGACGACCTCCTCATCCGCACTGAAAACGAACTGCTGCGCATCGGCAAATGAGCCCAGCCATGGTTTCCAAGCTCGCATTTATTTTCTTGGCCGGGGCAGCGGTGGTCACGGCGGCAACCGCCCCGTTGTTCGCTCAACGACCTGGCGAACTGCTAGAGCAGCAGTTGTTGCAAGCCCAGCCCGACGAGTTGTTTCGAACGGCGGCCGAGCAGGGCAATGCCGCGCGAGGAGCCATCCTGTTTCATGGCAACCTGATGGGATGTGGCAAGTGCCATTCCGTCCGAGAAACTGGGCCGGACCTGCTTGGTCCCAATTTGACGCGCCCTCGAGCGGACCAGTCCGGTGCCTACTTGGTCAACGCGATCTTGCGGCCATCGGAGCAAGTGGCCGAGGAATACCAACTGGTGCGAGTGGTGACTGAGGCTGGACGAGTCATCAGCGGCATGGCGGTTGGCGGCTCCAACGCGACGGATCGAACTGCGGCCAACGTCCAGGAGCCGACGGAGGATCTGGTGCTGCGGAATTTGGACACGCTCCAGGACACGACGATTTCGCGAGACGAAATAGTCCAGCAAATCAAAGTGCCACAGTCGGTGATGCCGGTCGGACTGACTCAGTCACTGACCAACGTCTCCGAGTTCTATGATTTGCTCAATTACGTCATTGAGATTCGCCAGGGTGGTGCCCGCCGCGCGCGGGAACTCCAACCCACGTCCGCGCAGCTGGCCATCCAGTTGCCAGAGTACGAGTCCCGGATCGATCACGCGGGCATGATCCGCGACTGGGACGATGAGGCGCTGGAGCGCGGCCGAGAAATCTATATGGGCTTGTGCGTCAACTGCCACGGCACGCGCACCGCGCCCGGTTCGTTGGCCACCGCTCTCCGATTCGGCCAGGGCCAATTCAAGCACGGCCAAGATCCGTACTCGATGTATCAAACGCTGACGCGCGGCGCCGGGCTTATGATGCCCCAGACTTGGATGGTACCGCAGCAGAAATATGATGTGATCCACTTTTTGCGCGAAGAATTCCTGGCGTCCGAGAATCGTTCTCAATACTTGGAGATCGACGAGCCCTATTTGGCAGGACTGCCGGTTGGCGATGAACGCGGACCGGAACCACGCAAGCTGGAGCCTTGGTCGCAAGCCGATTACGGCCCGCGATTGGTGAACACTTACGAAATCGGAGGCGGCGCCCGCAACATTGCTCAAAAAGGCATCGCGGTTCAACTGGATCGATCCCCCGGTGGCGTTGCTCACGGGCGTGCTTGGGCCATTTTTGATCACGATACGCTGCGTGTCGCCGGCGTTTGGACGAGTGGTGGATTCATCGATTGGCAAGGTATTCACTTTGACGGCAAGCATGGCATCCACCCTCATGTCGTCGGCGACATTCTGTTGGCCAACTCAACTGGGCCCGGTTGGGCACATCCCGAGTCAGGGACCTTGGAAGATAGGTCTCGCGTCCTGGGACGCGATGGCAGATGGTATGGGCCGCTACCCAGGGCCTGGGGCCAATTCAAAGGCTTCTTCCAAGTTGGCCGACAAACGGTGGTCAAATACCGTGTGGGCACTACCGACATTCGCGAGGCCTTCGAGTGGTTTGACAGTTCGGTGGGGACAGTGCCCACGGTGTTGGACAATTCTGCCGAACCTGTGGCGGGTCCATTTTCAGGCGTATTTGGTCGCCATCTCAAGATTGAGTCGCGCAGCCAGCCGTTGCAGATGGTGGTGGCTGAGTTGGATCCTCAGGCCCACCAGTGGCAAATACAGGGGACGTTGGCGCGATCGCAATCCAAGTTGCCGGAAGGCTCTCAAGCAGCCGCCGGCGAATTTGATGGGCAGCGATTTTTGGAGGTGCCCGACGTAGACGACATCGACCTCTACGAACGTGATTTTACGTTGGTGGTCGACGCTGAGATCCGCGACGACGGCACGCTGATCAGCCGCGCGCCGCGCTCGGGCCCCTGGGCACCCGGTGGGCAGACGCTGTTTGTGCGAGGCGGCAGGCTATGCTACGACGTCGGCTGGGTGGGAGCCATCCGCTCACCAGAGTCCATCCTGGATGGCCAGCCGCACCGCTTGGCGCTGACCGTGCGTACGACGACGGGGCTGGCCGCCTTGTGGATTGATGGACGGCGAGTGGCCAAAAAAAGGCTCAAGCCCGAGCAGCGGTTGGAAGACGCCGTACTGCGCATTGGCCACACGTCCGATGACTTTCCCGCCACCAGCACACTCCGCTCCGGTTCCATCGAGTGCGTTGGCGTTTACGCCGGAGAATTGGACGAATCCTACCTACGTCCCGATGCGTCGCTCGACTCCGCGTCCGACCGCCTGTTGGCCGGATGGGAGTTCGCTAATGTCGCTGCGGATGCTGAACACGTCAGCGACTTGGCCGGCGAACATCCGGCGAAGCTCGTCAATCGCAAAAAGGACCTTGGAGCTTTGATTTGCGGCTGGATTGCCAGCGAAGATGGCGTCAGTTGGGAGCAACGGGAACGTCAGCTGGTTTTGAATCTACCCGCCGGAAGAGAACCTATCGAAGTGACCGTGTGGTCGGCTCGCGTGAATGATGAGCAGGCTGTTGAGGCCACGCGGCAAGTGGCCGAACAGCGCCTGGCGAGTCGGGCGACTGCAGCGACGAACATTGAGCCCTCGGAGCCAAATTACCCGGAAGTCATCAACACCGACGTAGTGCTAGGCGCCGATCAAGGCGGATTCGCTGTGGACGTGTTGCAAGTGCCCACGGCCAATCCTTGGCAAGCTCGGGTACGCACGTCGGGGTTGGACTTCTTCGCCGATGGCGACCGGATGGCAGTGTGCACCTGGGACGGGGATGTTTGGATCGTTTCAGGAATCTCCAAACTGGATGCCACGGACCAGACGCCCAGATTGTCGTGGCGTCGCGTAGCGTTCGGGCTGTTCCAGCCACTGGGTTTGAAAATCATCGACGACACGATCTATCTCACTTGCCGCGATCAATTGGTGCGCCTAGTCGACCGCAACCACGATGGTGAAGTTGATCACTACGTATGTATCAACAATGATCATCAGGTGACCGAGCACTTTCACGAGTTTGCAATGGGACTGCAGACCGACCAGGAAGGCAACTTCTACTACGCCAAGTCGGCGCGTCACGCCAAGACGGCCTTAGTGCCACACCATGGGACCTTGTTACGAGTTTCCTCGGATGGTCAGCAGACCGAGATTTTGGCCAACGGGTTCCGGGCGGCCAATGGCGTGTGCCTGAACCCCGATGGCAGCTTTATCGTGACCGATCAGGAAGGGCATTGGAATCCAAAGAATCGTATCAACTGGGTGCGCCCGGGCGGCTTCTACGGGAACATGTATGGCTATCATCAGATTACCGATGAATCGGATGACGCCATGGAGCCGCCATTGTGCTGGATTACCAACCGCTTCGATCGTTCGCCGGCGGAACTGTTGTGGGTCGACAGCCCCAGGTGGGGTCCTTTTCAAGATCACTTGCTGAATTTTTCTTACGGCTACGGCAAGATTTACGTCGTACCTCACGAGAGAGTCGGTGGCCAGGTCCAGGGAGGTATGTGCCAGTTGCCGATCCAAGACTTGCCGACCGGCACGATGCGAGCGCGTTTTTCGCCCTTCGACGGCCAGCTGTACGTTTGCGGCTTGAGCGCATGGGCAACCAATCAAACCATGCAGGAGGGAGGCTTGTATCGCGTCCGCTACACGTCCACGCCCGCCGCCATGCCAATCGAACTGTCCGCGCACGAACGCGGGCTGCAAGTTGTTTTTAGCGAGCCGCTGGGGGAGAGGACGTCGTTGGATCCGCGTGACTACGGGTTGGAAGTATGGTCGCTCAAACGCACCAAAAACTACGGCTCCGATCATTACGATCAACACGAATTGGATATCCAGGGGGTTCATCTCTCGCCAGATCGGAAGATCCTGAGCTTTGATGTTCCGGACATCGCGCCTACCTGGTCGATGGAATTGCGGCTGTCCGTGATGACTGGCGACGGAAAAGCGGTCGAACGTGTAATTCACAATACGATACATCGTCTGCAATCACGGCCAAAGTACTAGAGGCTGACCGTACTAGCCACTGTACGTACAAGGACTCCTCTCATGATTCGCCAGCTGCCCGCTTGGTTCTTGATGGCCGCCGTTTCGCTATTTACCGACGCAGCCAGAGGGCAGGATCCGACCGTTGTGGACGATAGTCGAGCCTGGGTGAAACACGTTGTCTTTGAGGGTGCGGCTTGTATGACTGCGGTGGCGGGGCAGTTCGGTGGCGACGAACGATTGGACATCATTTGCAACGCAGGCCAGATAACGCGTTTACTCATCGCCCCCGACTGGAGCGAACAAGTTTTGGAACGTGGTGAGAAGTACATCCACAGCGCGGTCATGGACGTCGATCGAGACGGCGATTTGGATTACCTTGCGGCCCGCTACAATCCAGGACTGATCGTCTGGATGGAGCAACCCGAGTCGACTGCCGCCAGCGACTGGCACGTGCGTCAGGTCGACGATCAAGTCCATGGGATACACGGCCTGCTGACCGGAGACGTGGATTTAGATGGCAGGCTTGATTTGTTGGCCACCAGCGCGCAGCCCAAGCCTCCGTTTCCGAACTCGTTGGCCTGGTTCAAGGCGCCGGACGATCCGACGAGCAATCAACCGTGGCAGCGTCACGTCTTTGCTCATCAGGATGCACCGGGACTGACGCACTACTTGGGTCTCGGAGACGTCGATGGCGATGGACGGCCAGACGCCGCCACGGGAGCCAAAGGAGGACCGCAGGACGCATCCGGTTTGGGAGAGTGGTTCGCCTGGTGGGCGGCCCCCACGGATTCAACCGACCGCTGGACAAAGCACTTGATCGCCGCTCAGCAGCCTGGTGCCACCAACGTCCATCCCGCCGACGTCAACGCGGATGGCAAAATGGACTTCGTCGCCTCTCGCGGACACGGCCACGGAGTTGTTTGGTTTGAAGCGCCGGATTGGGTCGAACATCCGATTCATCCCACCATCCGGGAACCACACTGTCTGGTAGTTCAGGATCTGGACGACGACGGCGACATGGATGCAGCCACGTGCGCGTTCGGAGACCGCCTGGCCGTTTGGTTTGAGAACGATGGCCTTGGGCGGTTCGTGACGCATATCGTTGGACGCGAACAAGAAGCCTATGACATTCGCGCCATCGACATGGACAGGGATGGTGACTTGGATTTCTTGATTGCAGGACGCAATAGCAACAACGTGGTGTGGTACCAAAATCCAAGACTGCGTTGAGTCCCCGGGGCGCTGAGTCCACGCGTCCTGAGTCCACGCGTCCTGAGTTCCCGCGTCCTGAGTTCCCGCGTCCTGAGTCTCTGCTTGCTAAGTCCTGAGTCCTGAGTTGGTCGGCGGGGACATCCCGCAGGCGCCGCGTCTATAATCAGCGATCTTCTTTGTGGACTCCCTTTCTAGACCTCGCTTCGATCCCAGGCGGTCAACTATGCGTAGTGTGCAACTCATCACCGTATGTTGGGTCGTCTGTCTGGTGTCACCGGCCGCCCGTGCCCAATCGCTGCGTGTGTTGTTTCTGGGCGACAACGGACATCATCGACCGGCTGCTCGCGCCGAACAGCTCATTCCGGTGATGGCTGATCGTCAGATCGAGATTACCTATACCGAGGACTTGCGGGAGTTAGAACTGGAGAATCTGCGCCGCTACTCGGCGCTCATGGTCTACGCCAACATCGACGCCATCGCTCCCGAGCAGGAGTCGGCGATTTTGGATTATGTTGCCGGTGGCGGCGGATTTCTCCCACTGCACTGCGCCAGCTACTGCTTTCGCAACTCGACGGCTCTGGTGGATCTAATGGGCGGACAATTCCTCGAGCACGGTGGCGAGATCTTCAGCGCGACGGTGGTCCAGCCCGATCATCCATTGATGCGAGGTTACTCGGGATTTCGCTCTTGGGATGAAACGTACATTCATACCAAGCACAACCCACGCAATCGAATTGTGTTGGAAGTCCGCCGCCAAGGCGATCAGGCGGAGGGCCGCACTGAGGAACCTTGGACGTGGATTCGAACTCAAGGCCGAGGTCGAGTCTTTTACACGGCCTGGGGCCACGACCAGCGAACTTGGGGACATCCCGGCTTCCACAACTTGCTGGAACGAGGCATCCGCTGGGCATGTCGCGATGACCTGAGCCGTGTCGCCGACTACAACGATCCGTCCATGTTTGCCGCTCCGAAGATGACAGAGCTGAGTTCTGATGCGGAGCCTTTTGAGTACGTCGATGTCGGCCCCA
>JANQOL010000217.1 GCA_028289675.1 Pirellulaceae bacterium | reverse complement strand
CGATTTGCTCAGAAGGCCAACGGGCTGTTCGGCCATGACGGGGTATCGGTCAACGACCTCCGCAAGCAGGCCCTGCTTCAGGTCGACGCCTATCCGAATGCTCATCTTGCCAACGCCAGAGTGGCGACCGCAGAAAAGCAAGGCGATGTATTTAGTTTAACACTCGACGATGGGCGCCGACTCACCTGTCGTCGCATTGTGTTGGCTCACGGCGTGAGTGACATCTTGCCGGACGTAGTTGGCCTGAAGTCACGATGGGGCCAGTCTGTAAACCAGTGCCCGTACTGTCATGGGTACGAAAGTAGGGATAAGCGATGGGTCGTGCTGAGTACCGGTGACGCATCGGTTCACCAAGCTTTGATAATGACCAGTTGGACCAACTCCCTCGCATTCTTGACGAACGGACACGAGCTGAGCACGGATCAGCAAGCTCAATTGACCAGCAGCAATATCAAGGTCGTAGACGCGACCGCAGCCGCAATTCACGGGCGAGGAAGTTCATGCGAGTCCGTCAGCCTGGCTGGAACCGAACGGCGGGTCCCGGCGGACGCAGTATTTACGATCACCAAAACACAGCTATCTTGTGATCTTGCCAGACAGCTTGGATGCAAGATAAAGAGTGGCCCGTTTGGACCATACATCGAAACCGACGGTCGACAGCAAACGTCAGTCGAGGGCGTTTTCGCTGCCGGTGATGCGGCTAGAGAGATACACGCGTCGAGCTGGGCCATCGCTGACGGGGCGACTGCGGGCATCTTCGCGCATCAATCGCTGGCCGTTTCGGACAATCCCTACTCCGCACGTAAACAGCCGTGAATGGAAGCCATGTCTTCGTTGAAACGCCAAGAAAATGATTGATTCCGAAACCAGTTGGAGCCAGCACGCTGACGACTATGAGCAGCTCGCCGAGCCACTGACGCTACCGTACGCTCGTAAACTAGTCGATCAGCTTGGCGTGAGCGTCGGTGATGCCGTATTGGATATTGGATGCGGCACCGGAGCAGCTGCGGTCTGCCTGGCAGAGAGAGGTGCTCGAGTCCACGCTATCGACTTCGCGGAAGCCATGGTCTCCCGAACTCGAGACCGGCTCGCGGCTTGTACTTCCGGAACTACTTTCAACGTCGATTGCATGGACGGTCAGGCTCTGACCATCGACGAAAGCTCCAAAGACGCGGTTGTTTCTAATTTTGGCGTTGTGCTGTTTCCGGAGTTTGAAAAAGCCATCCAAGAAATGCTCCGGGTAGTCCGCCCTGGAGGACGATTTGGCTTGACCAGCTGGGTTAATCCGTCGCGACTGAATCATATGGCGAAGTGGGCCGACGCCGTCCGCGAAGTCGCGGATCCGCATTTTGAATTTCCTCAACCAATCGGATGGATTGCAACCGAGACGATTGAGAAGGTCACCGACTTGTTTCGAATGCTTGGAGTCGTAGATATAGAAATTCGGGAGCATACCACAACTTGCAGTATCCGATCAGTTAATTGGTTCGTGGAGCGTTTCAACGAAAATCCGTTGGCGCTTTCAGTCTACGAAAGCTTCGCCCCACAGCTTCCAAGAAAGATCGGACAGCGGTTTCGCGATCTTCTCGGTCAGTCGCAAGAAGACGGTCCATTCGACATCTCAACGACGGCGATTATCGCCACGGCGAGCATCCAAAAATAAAACGAGTTCCTCAATTCATGGGACCGTCCACGACGTTGTACAGACTTACGAACTCAGATATGCACTAGCCGACGCCTTGCGCGAGACTAGTCCAATGAAAGCGACTGCCTGAACTTATCCCTGAGCTTGGTAGAGCTCTACCAGCTCACCACTAGGTCCTTGCAAGAAGGCCATCCGCATAGGCTCCGGGTTTTTGCCCGTCATGACTACGTCAAGTGGAGTCCCATCCCACTGTTGCTTAGGCACAGGAATGTCAAAGGCATTTCCGCCAGCACTGAGTGCACGAGCATAGACAACATCGACATCAGGAACAGCCAACGCGAGATGATTCAGAGGAAATCCCGGCTGTGACATGGTTGCATCAGTAATCGGATGTAGCTCGATGTATCTACCGTCTCCGGCCTCCAGGAAGATGCTTGCTACTCCGAAGTGAAAATCGCCTGACATTCGTTTGCCAAGAATGTCCCGGAAGTCCTTCCGCGGGAGAAGCCCGAGGCCCTTCGTGTAGAAGCGGATTGCTGCATCTACGTCTGAAACAAAGAGACTCACATGGTGAAGGGTAGGTGCAGTCGCGGGACAAAAGACGTGCGGAAGCGATTCGTTTTCCCGAGTCGCATCTGAAACGTCTTTTTCTTTCGCGGCCGCTTCTTGGGTCTGCTTTGTTAGACTGAGGCCACGCTCCATGATGTCCTCGACCGTTTTCGCGAGTTCGTTTGGAAGTAAATCGGCTGCCCAAACCACTCGGCACCGATGGCTATCTCCCGCGACCGCCACAGAAGCGTTGTGATGCTCAAATGGTTCTCCTACCACGGACCAAACAAGCCGCTTTGTTGCATCATCAACGTCTATGATTTGCTCCCTGAGCACCGTGCCGTCTTCGAATGTGACAACGCGAAATGTACCGTCTCCTTCGATTTTGGTGTCTTTCACCATCCCCGGGCACAGCCGGGTGTGTATCGCGCCAATGTCACGAACTGCGTCCCAAACTGACGAAGCGGGAGCTTCAACGATGATTTCCTTTTGAATTGAAGCCAATGTTTTTCTCTCAAAAAGTCGCTAGGTGATATTTGTCTGATCGTCTGCGTCACCATCGATTGGCTTGCTTGACGGTCTACGCTCATGCGTCGCGGCTACTTCTTCTTGAATCCAAAACCCGGCTCTTCTCCTCGAAGCAGCATGTCCATGAACTTCTCGAAACGTCGTTGCCGTGTCTCTTGTCTTTTCGCCGTCATTAGCCCGTACGCGATTGCGTATCGACTAGATTTGTTCAAGGTGGCGTAGAATTGTTTCGCCTTTCGCTTCTTTGCAACAGCCGCCAAAAAATCCTCGGGAACGGTCGTTTCGCTGGCAGGTGCGTAGGCATTTTCCCAACGCCCATCCGCCTGTGCTGCGCGGACCTGCTCCAAGCCAGGCTCCTCCATGCGGCCTTCCCTAATCAGACGTTCCGCGTTCTCTCGGTTTCTCTTGGACCAGCCGCTCTTTGGCTTCCTCGGAGTTATTCGCTGAACGTAGGCTTCATCGCCAAGCGATTTCTTTACACCATCAATCCACCCCCAGCAAAGCGTCTCCAGCACGAGCTCGCCCCAGGTCACACTCGGAATGGAAGTCTTCTTCTTGAATATCTTCACCCAGAGCTCATCCGCCTTTGCATGATTCGCTTTTAGCCACCTGCCAAGTTCTTTGGCAGTTTTGAAGCTCTTCGTTTTCTTTGGATCTGGGTCAGGCATCTAGTATTCCAAGCCTGTGCCAAGAAGGACTCGATGGCGACAGGGGCAACAATCCCACGCTTCCTAAGGAGGGCGTAGGCCTACTCTGAAAACTGCGTAGTCGGTTTAAAGACCGGAAGCTTATCGTAAGTCGAGAGAACCGACTTCCAGATTCTTGCTCATTTCGCCCACCAACTTCCGGGTGAGATTCTCTCTCACCTCAGATGGAGAGAGGCCGAATTCACTTCGGAAGCTGTCCGAAAAGTGACTGTGACTCGAGAAACCGAGGTCCAGGGCAAGCGTCGTCAAGTCGTCGGCACCAGCAGCAAGCATTTCAAGGGACGTACGAAGCCGTAGGTGCCTCAGGTACCGGTAGACGGGTGTTCCGGTCTGTGCTCGAAATATCCGCGAGAGATGAAATGGTGATGTCTCCACCGCGTCCGCTATTTCATCAAGCGTGAGACTCTCTGCAAAATGGCCGGCAACAAACGATTTTGCGGACTCAACCAACTCCGCGTGCTTCTTACGCGTCATTGGGCGACGTCGAGTTGGTGATGGGGAGTAGTGTTGGTAGGCTCCGCGAAGCACTTCCTCGACAAGTATCATTATTTTCTCGTCCACCCACAGCGAACACTGGGAATGTACCGGCAAGTTTTCAAGAGCCGCAACCAGTTCGTGGTGTTGATAAAACGTCCTCGTACTGCATGGACCTGAGGAGAACGGGAATGGTTCCGTAGGATGCTCATCAATTGAAGGTTCGAACTCGCGAATAACATCGTTCAAGACCTTCTGCGAGACAGAAAGCACTGTGCCACGGTCACCGCAATCCGCTGGATGACTAACCCGGTAGGATGAACTCACCGAAAAGAAGGACACCTGATTCACATCGCTCGTAACCACTGTCGAGCCGAAATGCCTGCAGAACACTCCGTGACGCATCAAGACAATCTTGTTGCCACCTGCGCTCTCCTCGGCGTCAGGCCCACCGCGACAAGCCGTGCAGCCATAGTTGCTCACACTTGCGATAGAGCTTTCGAAGAGTGAGTTGAATTCAAGCATTTTCCCTGCCGAATAAATCGCAGCAAAATCGATTTTCGGTGCATTAAATAGCATCGTCCAATCGAGACCCTTTGGCAGCGAAAGTCATCGCCTAAACAGATCTCATTGCCTCAGTTTTTATACCGCGTGTATGGGCAATATTCGAGGGGAATTGGGGCGCTGCATGGGCTCTTGTAGTTCGCGTCAGACAAATTGTGTGTACACCGATGTTACTTCATCGCGGTCGGAACTCAGATCGGTTGGGCGGAACACTACGGCGGATGAAGTCCTACGAAGCGAAGCGGCTTGGGAGCTTGATCGAGAACCAGCGGCTCAAGGAGATGGCCGAAGCGGAACTGGACAAACGGATTTTGAAGGCGCTTCGACTGCCAATCGCTGCGGCCATGGCAAGTGAGCCCCCAGGCTCAGCGCCATTTTCGGCTTCACTCTTCAACTTCCTCGCTAGCCCTGGTTGCTGCCGGCGCGCATGCCGACTCCAGCGTCTTTCGAGCGACTGATACTCGGTGCTATGGCGTACAGACCTCACCTGAGGAGGCACTTCGTCTTTCGGCGAAACTCGCTTGGAACACGGATATTTCTTGGCAACAGCAGGATTCTTCAAGACGGTAGGCGAAGGCCCCGGTAGTGTCACAGCATCGAGAAGAGTGATACGTGCCCGCGCCCCGTTCTTGACGGACGACAAGCTTGAAAAACTGTGGGTGCAGCACGAGAACATGAGCACAGTAAGGAAATAGGATGTCAACGCTAACAACAGCTATAGACGGTATGTCTGGTGACGAGATCAGGTCAGCTCTTGCCGAGTCGGAGCGAATTGGACGACAGGTTTACACTGGATTCAATGAAAGAAAGCTCGAGCTGTGGGACGAGGTGATTGCGCCAGACGTCGACCTCAGAAGCACTATCGGGTCGCAACCAATTAAAGGACTAGAACCACTGAAAGCTTGGGCGGGAGCGTTCCAGACTGCGTTTAAGCCGAGGCTTGACCTTGTTGACGAGCTGTACGGTGTGAATCGGGCGGCCATCGCAGTGAACCTCAACTGGCAACACGTGGAAGATTTTTTTGGTCTCGCTCCGACCGGTCGCAAAGGTACTTCGATTGAATACTTCATACTTTGGCACCAGCAAGGAAAGGTCAACCGTTTTTGGGTTGCCGACCATACGCTCGACATTACGACATACTTAACTGTCGAGCGAGGTATGCACTACCCTCAGAATTTCGAGCCCGAACCGATCATTCGTGGAATCGAAGTCTAAGGAGCCACATTGTTGCTTGGTTCTGACTAGTAGCTAGTGAGTAGGAACAAACGAGGGAGTTTGCAGATGAAACGGCTGAAGATAAGTCCTACCGAACTTGGCGGCTTAGCGTTTGCAGAAGATCAGCGACCGGCGCCAGCGACAAACGAGAGTCTGGTTAAAGTGAGTGCCTTTTCTCTCAATCGCGGTGAGATAGGCATGGCACAGTCACCCGATTCTGCCGGTGGAAACATTGGCTGGGACTATGTTGGAGTAATCGAAGAACCGGCTATCGATGGAAGTGGACCAGCCAAGGGAACGCGAGTTGTCGGTTGGCGGCCGGAGATGGATGCCTTTGCTGAATATGTCATTGGCGACAATGATTATCTGGCCGCAATTCCTGATGGAGTTTCGGATGAAATCGCAGCGACCCTCCCTGTGGCAGGTCTTACAGCGTTAGCGGCCATCGACAAAGGCGACCGAATTCTTGGACGCTCTGTACTGGTCACCGGAGTAAGCGGCGGAGTAGGTTTCTTTGCTCTCCAACTCGCAAAGCTAAGTGGCGCGCGGGTAGTTGCCCAGGTTCGCAAGGAAGAAGATGTCAGCTTCGCCAAAGGACTTGGCGCTGATGCTGTCGTCATCAGTACCAACGGCGCAGGTGTTGATTCAGAAGGTAAGCATCGCCTAGTTGTTGATGGAGTTGGCGGCGACTTTTTCCACCATTTGCTCGCTACAACTGACAAGGGTGGAACGCTGGTTTCCTACGGCGTTTCTGCCGGGAATCAAGCAAGCTTCTCGCCACATCCCGACCTATTCGGCAATGGTGGGCAGAGACGCGTCTACGGGCTCACGCTCTATACGGAAACGGAACTCGAACCATCTTCTGTTGGCCTCAAGCGGCTCCTACAACTGGTCAAAACAAAGCTATTGCGAGCTCCCAAGATCACTTCGGCGTCTTGGACGGAGGCTCCACGGCTTGCTGCCGATCTGCTGTCGCGGACGTTCAGCGGAAAAGCGGTGCTCAAGGTTGAGGATTCATAATTGATTAGACCATCGAATACAGAGACAGAGGTATGTCTACACCAATAATCGCTAGCTTCAGACTAACCATCAAGGCCTAGGTTAGCTCGCAACCGATTCCTCAAGACGGTTTCTTGCTACCAATTAACGCGCACGGTTTGATCAAGACACCGACGGAGTACTCTGGGACAGGAAAACGAGACCAGATCTAGCGAAAACGCATGCTTCCTCTTCGCACGATGGTTCAGCATGCAAGTAAGCGGGTGCGTCGCGTTTCGACTGCCTTGGCTCATCGTCTCAATCGCTGCTATGAATGTTGGATGAAGCAAGGCCACGTAACACGCGGACATCCGACACAGTCGCTAGAATAGCGTGCATGAGATTTCCTCCAGAGATACATCGAAGTCAGATCTCGATAAAGCAAACCAGAACCGATTGCGTGCAAACAAGTCGCGATTGGCGTGAAGCGGCATATTCAGTCCGGCATATGCCTACTGAAGACTCAATTGAGCTGCCTTGCGGACTGAAGGAACACGTCCTCGCTATCAGCCACAACTCAGTGTATGTGAAAGCAAGGATTGACGATCAGGCGTTCGAGCGAGTCCAACCCGCTCATCGCATCACTTTCCTTCCCGCCGAAGCATCGCATTCGGCAGAGTTCAAAGGTAAAGGACCATTCCGTGTGGTTGAACACATCGCAATTCAACCTAAACTGCTGGCCGGCTTCGCCGAGTCGTTTGAATGCGAAATAGGCTCTCTCGATCCACTCTTCAACTTAAACCATGAACCGTTGCAGGCCGGTTTCTCGATTTTACGGAATGTGACTTCGAAGCCAAGCGAGCCGAGCCAATTGTTCGTGGATACGGTTCTGCAAAACATAGTCACCCACATGCTGTTGGCAGCAAGTTCTCGTCGAGATCACATCTGCCGCAAAGTGTCTCGTCAGATGCCTCGTGAGAATATAAGTCGTGTTAGCAAGGCGTTGGATTTTCTTGAAGCTAAGGCATGCGACAACCCCTCCCTAGCCGATGTCGCGCGCGTTCAAGGTCTCAGTGAATTCCATTTCTCGCGAGTCTTCCGGCGAGCGACCGCTACTCTCCGCACCAATATCAGCTCGCCTTGCGGATCGAACGTGCGAAGGAGCTACTCCGGAAGAATCAGTCTTTGGCGGCGGTCGCTGTAAGTTGCGGTTTCGCTGATCAAGCCCACATGACACGGCGATTCCAAACTGTCGTAGGAGTTACGCCTGCCACCTACAAAGCGAACGCCAGGTAGCCTGCGAATCGTGCCACATCTCGGCAGTTCGCGCAAGTCAGCTCGCCAAAGCGCATTGCCGAATTCCTATCCAGGAACGATCTCCGCTCCCGCAAACCTAGTGAAGCCCGGCGCCGACGAGACACCAGCTATGCCGCTCCTGGTCCTTGGCAACTTGCTTAACGGAAACACCTAGCCAGTTAAAATCGAATGCGCCGCGAGGCTCGGGCCGTCAGGCCAACGCGACGCGACTCTCCGCCAGCCAGCAGGCGAGTACGTGCGACTTCGTTACAACGTTACCTAGCTGACCAGTTTTGGCTGTTCGCCGACTAGAGAATCCGGAAATCGGTGACCTCAACGACCATGGACTCAACTTCTATGAGGAAGAATGCACGCAGCGGCTCTTCGTCGATGCAATACGAACCCTCGGACAGAAATTCGCCCTTCTCGGCCGGATCATTCTCTAATTTACGCTTATTGCTTCCGCAGCGCGCAACACCGAAACCGCAGATTCGACGACTTCGGTGATTAGCAATAGTTCTGGGTGGCCTCGATTGAAAACTCCACATCGTAGATCACTGCGGAAGTCTATCCTTAACTTTCGCAACCAATTGTGCCCATGAAAGACGCCGTCCGCCCTGGCTTGTGCGGCTTAACGCTCGTTCGATTTCAGCGGGGCTCGGTGGGCGTTTAACAACACCGATTGTACGTCCTTGCCCGTCGACGAGCTCGATCGGGCTTTCACTGCTCCGGATTTGTTCCGCAATTTCTTCGGCAATTGGTACTTTTGTCATGCTTGCCTCCATAGACCTTTTATTCTATCCTGCCCGAGAGCTACTGGCCACTCGCGCTTTCTGTCAGGGTCGTTACGTCGTGCAATTTCATGCACTGGAGTGCGACTTTCTACACAATGGATGGCCAACTCTCCGCGGCCCATGATGCCCGACGCGGGCCTGCTCCCTCGCGGCGACTCCGCTCCGCCTTGTGATTGGTGAACGCAGGCTTGGAATGGCCTATGATCTGAAGATTGCGACTCGCGCCATTATGAACCGCCTCAACCTTCTGCTCCGGCACCTGAACGAGCAATGAACTAATAAATGCACCAAAGTCGCGTTGACTCATGCACTTGGCTAGAATTGAAAATGGTGCGACTCGGTTTTCCCACCTTTACGTGCGGATGTATCCAACATGCTGCTCAAAATGCACTCCGCAGCTGCGTCGTTCATGGCAACTATGGTGTTCTTTGCCTTCGTTGCGCTCAACGTCAATTCCAACACGAGCCCTGACGACTTCACGAAGGTGAATACGCCCAGAATTGAAATCGGATACGGTTGGCCCTTGGTAGGTATCACCGGTTCAATTGACACTGAACGGCATTTCTATGCCACCGGTTTTTGGGCGCTTTGGCAGTCAACCACTAATCCACAGATTGCTTGGTTTGGCTTCGCTGCGAACTTCGCACTCGGAATTCTACTCGTCAGCTGCGTCTACTATTCCACTCATTTAGTTCAATCGCGACTAAAGCTCCAGGTGACCATCTTATCGCTCGCTGGAGCAACCACATTCTCGGCACTTGTCCTATACGCGAGGATGCGAACCTGGAATGAATACGCTGGCATCGATTCCGGAATCCCCATGCGAATGTTGGTTGGTGATGTGCTTTACTATGCTGAACTAATCGTATGGGGCGCCATCTTGGTAACTTGCTTGACGCTGCCCGAGATGGTGGCGTCAAAAACAAGACCGATCTGGTCAAAGGCCCATAACCAAGAAACTCACGGAAGTTCCGTTGGTGGATCGACGTTGCATGACAAGTTTCCCGATGGATCTCGATGATCTCTGCCTTGGGCTCAACGGTCCATCCAACTCCGCCGCCCTTTGTCCCAGCATTCCACCGCGTTGACTCAAAATGCCAATGTCTGAAAGACCGCAGATCGGCTTTAGAGATCGTCCAGCTTAGGCGTTTGCAATGCTTGCAAAAAAATGGCCTCGCAGGACTGGGAGATTCGCACTACGAGTGCGAGTACTTAAGTC
>JANQOL010000215.1 GCA_028289675.1 Pirellulaceae bacterium | reverse complement strand
GACTTAAGTACTCGCACTCGTAGTGCGAATCTCCCAGTCCTGCGAGGCCATTTTTTTGCAAGCATTGCAAACGCCTAAGCTGGACGATCTCTAAAGCCGCCTGCTGTGGGCTCGGTACTCGAGCGGCTGAAGCCTGCACTCAAGCCTGATAAGCTCGGCGACCTTGTTTGATCACCGAGACAATCCAGCTTGCTGCTGCAATTGAGGCACAAGGTAGTCGTGCGGATAGAGGCAAAAGTTGAACTCGCGGGAGCCGCAAATAGCTTGCTGCCGCATCTGTTCCGTCAAATTGGCAATCGTCTGTTTGGTTACCAACTCATGCCGCTCGGTCAGCTGGCTCAGCTGACGATTCACATTGGTAATTTCGTGATGCCATTTCCATTTCTGTCCACGCGGCGGAATGGCTTGTAGCAATTGCCGTTTCTGAGCGGCTAAGCGAACCGCCTCCGAATCTTGTTCCAGCATTTGCTCTGCGTGGTGACGCAGCTGCCACAATTGAGCCTGCTGCTGTTCCAGTTGCTCCTGCAGTGACTCGGTTGAAGCAAATTGTATGTTTTCCAAGGGCAATTGGTGCGTGGCGGTGGCGACGGCCATGGGTGGAGGTTCTACGCCAAAGAATTCGCGCAGAATCTGGTTCGTCAGCTGATCGTATTTGCCCCCGCCGATGCCGTGCACAAACAAGTCGGCAACGAAGAGACGCAGATACATGGTGGTTAGCAACGCCCGCGGCCGGAGACAGATTCCGTCAGCGAGTAAATCCAACCATTGGGCTGATGCGTTGTCGCAATCCAAACGCCCCTCGATAGTCGTCTGCCAGCCTACCCGGTCACTGAGGATGAGTTGTGCGTCTTGCAGTCGCACCCAAAGCCGCTGGCGGGCTGGTGATTCCGAGCGATAGACCCACCACGGCGCCTCGATCCACCCCTGCCTCTCCTCGAGAGCCGGTACGGGATGCGCTTTGTTGCGAATTCGGTGGGCGGCGCGGTACTTTTCTCGTTGGCGATTGTAGACTTCCTGGAACCTGGGCAGCTCGGACAGCAGTTGGATACTGAAGCGAGCGAAAGCGCGCGTACTGACCAGGTGGCTGAGCGGTACTTCCAGGGTGTCCAAGCCAGTTTGCAGTTCGAGTTGGTGCCTGGCCTCAGCCAGCGCCTTGCCGAGCCGACCGTGGCGACGCAGCGCGTCGGTGGCGACCGGCCAGAAGTCCAACAACAGTGGCGTTCCGTTGAGCGGGAGTAGTTGCCGCTCGATCTGCCGCGGAAAATCGTCCCAGATGGTTTGCGAATTCAGTGACCTGAGTTCCCAAGGTACGTGGTCGCGCGGCGCGTCGAAGGGCACACTCGCGGTTGCCACGGCGCCGTCTTCTCGGCGTACCGGTATTTTGGCACTGGTCGAACGGCACAGATCATTGTCGACCAGGAAGTTGATGGCGATCGCGCCAGAGCCCGCGGCCGCGCGCCCTAGCAAGAAATTCTTGAACCAGACGCCCGCATGGAACAGTTCGGGTTGATGCCCGGACATCACGATCGAGCGCGAGTCGATATCCTCCCCAGACCACTCCTGGGCTCCCACGTGGTACCCGCGCGTGTATTCGACCGCCAATTGGACCACCTCGTGCCGGGCACTTCGGCGCACGGCATCAAGCGGCTTGCCGCAGAATTCCAGCGGCCCACCGCCGTTGATGGCAATGGGCTCTCTCAAGCCGGCGTCGATATCCGCCCACTCCGGGTCCACCAAGATTCCCTGGTCTCCGTCGGGAACTCGGTACCTCGGATACTCACTAAGGGTGTTCAGCATGAACCCTGACAACCTTGACGCTTCTGCGATGGCGACTGCGAGTCGGGCAACGAAAAACCTCGTGCCTGCATCGACTCGATACTGTCCGCGATAATCTTATTGTAGTATCGCAGCCGAGTCTCTGCTTCGTCCAGAGCTCCGCCGAAAGAACGCTCGAGATCCAAGTAAATCAGCGGTACCGGTATCTCGTAAATCCGCTGGCCTTGCATGGCCGCTTGAACCCACAGCTCCAGCGGCATTGCGTAGCCGTCGTCGACGATGTTCAGCTGCTTCAGCGCTTCGACGCGGTAAGCCTTAAATCCGCAAAATGCGTCCGTCAGACTCAGGTTCAAAGTATCGTTGAGCGTTTGAGTAATCGTGCGATTGATAAACAATCGCTGACTCGGCGGCTGGCTATCCCCTTCATACTTCTTCAAGTACCGGCTGCCCGAGACGATGTCCGCGTCACCGCAAGCCGCCACAAACCGCGGGATCCGCTGCGGCTGGTGCTGACCATCGCAATCCAAGGTCACCAAGAACTCGTACTGGTGGTCGATGGCAAACTGAAAGGCCGATTTTAGTGCCGCGCCATAACCTCGATTGTCAGCATGATGCACGACCGCGACATCTTTCCATTCCGACAAGCGGTCGGCCGTACCGTCGGTCGATCCATCGTTGACTACCAAGACGTTGTCCGCGTGCCTGGTTACCTCACGGAGCACCTCGTCTACATAGCCCTCTTCATTGAATACCGGCAAAGCGGCTAACCAACGACTCATCGAACTGCCTCCTGGTTTGCGTTAACGGACAAAATCGCCGGCCAGCACGCAAGTCGTTTCGATAGATTGCTCATAGCATCCTCAAATGGTCAATGAGCCGCGTGACAATCCAGACCGAACAAATCGGCCGCATCCAGTTCGCGGTGATTTGAACCCGAAGTTAGTACCTGCGAGTTGTGATGTCCAAGTCAGCGATTTCTGCAGCCGCGGCCTAAATAGCTCAATTGCTGGACAGTCAACGTGCCAGCGAGGCAATAGTCAAGAGAAGCCAAAATGACCGACAAGCCAAAGTGTCTGCGAAGCCCTGCGAGCTGCCCTCTAAGTAGAAGACGCGTTGGGGTTCGCAGACCTTACAAAATTTCTTGCTGCCAAGTTTTCTCGCGGTCCCTAATTGCGACTACTGGCCTGCATGAAACGAAAGATGTAGTAGGCCAGCGTCAAAACCGCTTGCAGCGTGGCTGCCACATAGGTCAACGCGGCCGCGTTGAGTACCTTACTGACGTACGGCAATTCTGGACCGGACACGATGCCTAGATTCACCAATTCGACTTTGGCCCGCGAGCTGGCGTCGAACTCGACTGGCAGATTGACCAGCTGAAAGGCCACGGTCATGCCGAATGCGACGATACCGGCCAAAAACACATACTTGCCCAAAGGAGCCAGCGCGGTGAACGCCATCATCATGCCCACCATCAGCATGATGGTGCCAATGCTACTGCCAAAGTTGGCTGCCGGGACCGCCAAATTCCGCACAACTAGCGGTGCGTAACGCTTTGCGTCCTGAATGGCATGCCCCGCCTCGTGGGCGGCAATGCCCACCGACGCCATCGAATTGCCTTGGAACACGTCTGGGCTGAGCCGGAGCACCTTGGCGCGCGGGTCGTAGTGATCGGACAACTGCCCGGGAATCTGCTCGATGGCCACGTCGTGCAAACCGTTGGAATCCAGAATGCGTCGAGCGGCCTGAACGCCACTCATTGAAGCCCGTACACGGCTCATTTTGTCATAAGCTGATTTGACCATCCATTGCGCACCGAACGACAGCAATAGCGCCGGGGCAAGGAAAAGCAACATCATAGGATCAAAAAACATTGGCATTCCAGCCACTCCTTGTCAGCAGTCGGGTAAAAGCGTCAACGCTTCTTCCATCACTATAGGACCGGTAGCCAAAGGTGCCCCATCGAATCCTGGGCATCAGTGGCAGTCAACCTAGTATTCGTACGCAGAAGCAGCATCTTTCGGACCATTTTGGGTTCTTTTGGCACGAAATCCAGGTTTCGATTGCCGTTGATCGAGGACCTAACCACTTCACTTTAGAGCCGTCGCCAACGGATACTGGCCCCAGACGGCCACGAACTGACCGGATCACCGTCAGAAACGTATTGAACAAGCACCCAGCGGGGCTTGTGGAAAACCAGTTCGTTCGGGTACATTTTTCAATTCGAAAAATGGCGGGCGACGTCGCCGTCCCAGGCCAGAGTGGCGGAATTGGCAGACGCGCTGGATTCAAAATCCAGTGCCCGCAAGGGCGTGTGGGTTCGAGTCCCACCTCTGGTACTGCACTTTGAGGCAATGAACGCCTCGTTGATGAATGGAATCTATCGCTCGAACCGCGTCCCCAGTGGATGCCCGAGTTCGAATGACACGGTTCGGTAAACCAAACCGTTCATAAAATCAAACAGCTAGCAATTAGACCGGAAAACACGATGCCAACGATTAATCAGCTGGTCAGACGGAACCGTAAGGTCCAGCGGAAGACAACCAAGTCGGTCGTCTTGGACAAATGCCCTCAAAAGCAAGGGGTTTGCGTTCAAGTCCGTACCATGACGCCCAAGAAGCCAAACTCGGCGCTCCGCAAGATCAGTCGTGTACGCCTGTCTAACGGCAAGGAAGTCACCGTATACATTCCCGGTGAAGGCCACAATCTGCAAGAGCACTCCATCGTCCTGGTACGAGGCGGTCGAGTTCGCGATTTGCCGGGTGTGCGTTATCAGGTGGTTCGGGGCGCCCGAGACACGCTGGGAGTCGACGGCCGCAAGCAAGCCCGCAGCCGTTACGGTGCCAAGCGTCCTTAAGCGGCTTTCACCAACACGGGTCACCGGTCGAGTTTTCAATCACAAGTTTTCAAGTTATCACTCATGGGTAAAATCACTGCCAGTCGCGAATCACTTCGCCCCGATCCCAAGTTCCAATCGTTGTTGGCCGGTAAATTCATCAACTGTTTGATGTACGACGGCAAGAAGACAACCGCTCAACGCGTGTTCTACGATGCGTTGACCGCTATCGGAGAAAAGGTCTCCGATCGCCCGCCCATCGAAGTGTTCGAGCAAGCCGTGGAAAACGTCAAGCCGTTTATCGAGGTGCGTTCCAAGCGTGTCGGCGGTGCGTCCTATCAGGTTCCAATGCAAGTCAATCGGGCTCGTCAGCAATCCTTGGCGATTCGCTGGATCCTGACGGCTGTTCGCGACAAGAAGGGCCGAGCCATCCATCAGAAGTTGGCTGAGGAATTGCTGGCCGCTTATCGCAAGGAAGGCGCAGCCATGTCGCGGCGCGAGCAAACGCACCGTATGGCGGAAGCCAACAAGGCGTTCTCCCACTTCGCATGGTAGTCCAGCGATCTACCCAAAACTTAGCCGCGTCCTCCCAAGTGAGCACGCGGCTCTTTTTCTGCGCGGACCGGATCCGCCCGCCGCGGAATTTGGCCACCCGCCTATCCTTGGGGCAAGGCGAACCATGTCCCGTTCGCTAAAATCACGTCCTCATTCCATCCGCCCTGGATCTTCGTCGAACGTCAGTGTGACCTGCCGACGTTCCGTAACCTTCGCGGAAAATCCTCCAGCCGCTAGGTCGACCCCAACGCACGAGTAAGGCACGAGCAACATGTCCCGCGAGCTGAAGTCCCTTCGCAACATCGGCATTATTGCCCACATCGACGCGGGCAAAACGACCGTCACTGAGCGGATGCTGTACGTCAGTGGAGCGAAGCACCGCGCTGGCGGTGTGGACTCGGGCACGACCGAAACAGACGACGATCCGGAAGAACAAGAGCGCGGCATCACCATCTACTCCGCGTGTGTCACCTTTCGCTGGAACGACGTGACCGTCAACTTGCTCGATACACCCGGGCACGTGGACTTTACCGCCGAGGTCGAGCGGTGTTTGCGTGTGCTGGATGGGGCTGTGGTGGTCTTCAGTGGACGCGAAGGCGTCGAGGCGCAAAGCGAAACCGTGTGGCGGCAAGCGGACAAGTACGACGTGCCGCGTATCGTGTTCATCAATAAACTCGATCGCGAAGGTGCGGATTTCTATCGCGTTCTCGAAGAAATCGGCCCCCGCCTGAATGCAACACCGGTCGCGATCCAAATCCCGGTCGGCATGGGGCCGCAGCACGTGGCCGACCCGTTCCGCGGCGTCATCGATCTGGTCGACATGAAGATGATTCGCTTTTCCGAAGACGACGACGGGAAAGATGCGGTGCTGGAGGAGATCCCGTCAGAGTTGCTGGAGGACGCGCAAAGCTGGCGTGATGTGATGCTCGAACCGCTGTACTCGATCAGTAGCGAGTTGATGGAGTTGGCGCTAGAAGAGCAGGAGCTACCCACCGAGCTAATTCGCGCAGCGCTGCGCACCGGCTGCCTTAGCCGAGAAATCCAGCCGGTGCTATGCGGATCGGCTCTGCACGGAATGGGCGTCCAACCGCTGCTCGATGGCGTTGCGCACTACCTCCCTTCCCCGCTGGATCGACCCGCCGTTGTGGGGCACGACCCCAAGAATGCCGACAAGAAACTGGAACGCCGCCCCTCCGAAAAAGACCCGTTTTGCGCGTTGGTCTTCAAGATTCTGCCCGCCAAGACCGGCGACCTGTACTGGATTCGCGTGTACTCCGGATCCATCAAAGCCAATTCGCGAGTCGTCAACCCGACTCGCGACAAGAAAGAGAACGTGGCGCAGCTGTGGCAAATCCATGCCACCAAGAAGGAACGCTCTGGCCAAATCGATCAACTGACTTGCGGAGATATCGCTTGCGCGATCGGGCCCCGGCACTCGATCACCGGCGACACACTGTGCGATTCGAAATCCATGATCGTGCTGCCCAGTATTCAGTTCGCGCAGACCGTTCTCTCGATGGCCATCGAACCTGAGAACACCACCGAGAAAAAGAAGCTGGCCGAAGTGCTCGAAATGCTGGAGCGGCAGGACCCGACCTTCGACGCTGTTGAGAACGAGGAATCCGGACAGACATTGATCAGCGGCATGGGCGAGCTGCATTTGGACGTCATCAAACATCGGCTGACACGCGATTTCAACTTGGATGTGAAGTTTTACAAGCCGCGCGTGAATTATCGAGAGACGATCGGCTCCAGCACGAAAGTCGAGGGACAATGCAACCGTCAGATGGGCGCTACACAGATGTTCGCGCGCGTCCAGCTGGAGTTCGAGCCCCTGCAGGATCCGTCCGCCGATGTCATCGTGCTGGACAAGTTCTTTGGCGAAGAAAGCCTGCCCAACGATTTGAAGGACACGGTCATGGAAGAGCTGCGCGGTCGCGCCAAAGGTGGTGGCGTCATTGGCAGCTTCCCACTGGCCGGCATGCGCATCAGTCTGGTTGGTGGTGAGATGCGCGAGGTTGGTTCCGACGAAGTCGCGTTTCGCATTGCCGCGAACGACGCCTTCGACGCCGGACTGCAATCCGGATCGCCCACGTTGTTGGAGCCGATTATGCGGCTGGATATCATCACGCCCGAAGACTACGTCGGCGAAATTGTGGGCGATTTGCAACAGCGTCGCGCGGTTATCGAATCGACCGAATCACGCGGTGCGATGAGCGGCATTATTGCCTTTGCGCCGCTTAAGCAATTGTTTGGCTACTCGTCCGCCATTCGCTCGCTCAGCCAAGGTCGGGCGGGCTGTTCGATGGAACCACACGGCTATCAATCTGCTCCCGCCGAAGACGCTGAGAGCTTTGGATTCTAGAGCGTTTTCGCTGTTGATGTGGCCTGTTTTCAACGGCAAGAGCAGCCAATGTCGTTGATGACGAGCCATATGCCCCCCTGCGACTCGCTCGAGCGCGAACCGGGCAACCGTCCCGCCAATTCGCCCGATGTTACGCTCCAGCGGCGCGGAATTGTCGGTCTCGCAGCGCGGTTTGAATGCCCACGCGGCCGGCCAGCTGACACACGATCCAATCCACTCCGCGGCGATCCGCCTCGCGCAGGAATTCATAAAATCCACGCGAATAGTCGTTC
>JANQOL010000172.1 GCA_028289675.1 Pirellulaceae bacterium | reverse complement strand
AGATGGCCTGGCTCGCGAAACCGCGATGCCTTCAGCGACTTTGTTCAACATTGGCTTTACTTTTTTGTGCGGGCCGTGTCGTGTGCGATGTCCGCCAAGTCTTTGTAGTGGTGATCACGCAACGGCATTTAGACCGGCCTAGATTGGGCGAGGTTCGGGAGTGTTTTCGAAGTTCTCGCCCGTCGCTTTGAGAAATGTAGCAAGTTGGCCGTGTTTGACCGGTAGCCGAAAGCGCACCCTGTCGTCCCAGCACATCTGTCGGTCGCGAGCCGGTCAAACAAGACAAGTGTCGGTTGCGAGCGCCTGCGGCTACCGGACAAGACAGCGGTCAGTCGCGTGCGCCTTCGGCTAGCAGTCCAACAAAACAACGTCAGTCGCATCATTACGCGTGCGCGTGCGGCTACCGGCTAAATGCAATTAACCGAGTACCGGGGCACCGAAAGACAACTCTGCCCTAGCCCAATACGGAAATGGGATTGGCGGGAATGCACAGCACGGGCAACGTCAGCGATAGCCAGCCGATGATTTGCCGTGGCAGCCCTAAAGGGATGGCGTCATTGCTGCTCGGCGGGTGCCGGAGACCCATGAGCAATACCAGCACCAGCATCAATGAGAAGATCAAGATTTGAGAGTAGAGCATGTAGCCGATGGATGCCAGCAACGCCACGATGGCGACCCAATAGGAATTGCGTCCCAATAGCCCAAAGGTGACGTGTCCGCCGTCCAGCTGGCCTAACGGCATCATGTTCAAACCGGTGACGAGCAAGCCGACCCAGCCCGCCATCAAAAATGGACTGACCTCGGCATTACCAATTTGTACAAACTTGGAGGCATCTGCCGGTACCAACCAGCCTGCCAGCCATTGGATCAACAGCGGCTGCCCCATCATCAGTGATTGGCTAGGAGCGTATTCGATGGGCGTCGAATTGAGGATTCCGTAGACCAGGATTGGGCAGGCCACCACCAATCCCGCCAAGGGTCCAGCCAAACCGATGTCAAAGATTTGCTTGCGGTCCGCTGTCCCACTCTGCATCATGATCACCGCGCCCATCGTGCCGATGGGCGAAATCAGTGGAAACGGGATGAACAGCGGCGGTGTGCTGGGGACCTTGTAAACGATCGTCAACAAATAGTGGCCCAATTCGTGGGCGGCCAAGATGGCCATCAACGCCACCGAAAACTGCAAGCCGCCCAGCCAATTTGACAACAGTGCTTGGCGAATCGGCATCAGCGATTCCAACTGCCAAGATAGCGTGAACGGGTAATAGGGTATCCAGGCGCCGACGCCGGCCCAAAATGTTGAGACCACCGTTGCAATTGCTAGCCAAACGGCAACACGGTGGATACGACCAGGACGTTTGGGCGGCGATTCGGAAGACCGTGTCGTCGTCGTGGTAGGCCGCCGACTGAGATGTAAAAAAACCTCGTCGGAGTAACGGCCTGTTGGACCTTGCACTCGTTCAGTTTCCTCTTGCTGGTAATCCCTTGGATTGGCTACTGTGGCCTGAGAGGGAGTCTTCACGGTCGCTTTTTCGATGTTGTTCCATAAGGCAGAGCTCAACGAGCCGATCGTAGCTCAAATTGGAGTTGAAGGCGCCTCAAAGAGCGTGCAATTGTTGGCGGCCGGAAGCCTATCATTGTGCCCAACTATCTCGGGCCATCAATCGCGGTGCCGCCTAAAATCGCTCCGTTTGTTGGACTTTGCAACCAAACTGGCACGGATGTTATCCGCGAGGCAATTGTTGGAATGCCGCAAATCTCGCTTACAAAATCGCTTTGGCTGCTGGGCTTGGTTGCAGCCATATTTCTAGTGGAATTGGGATCGGCGCGACTCTGGGATCGTGATGAGCCGCGCAATTCCCGCGCCAGTCACGAGATGTTACAGCGTGGCGACTGGATCGTGCCGACGTTCAATGGCCAACTGCGCGACCACAAACCCATTTTGTTGTATTGGGGGCAAATGGCGTGCTACCAGTGGTTCGGTGAATCGGAGTTCACCGCTCGGTTGCCTTCGGCACTGGCCGCCATGCTGACGGTTTTGGTGGTCGCCGTATTGGCGTCTCGATTGTCCGGCAAAAAGACCGGTATCAACGCCGATGGATATTGGGCCGCGGGAGCCTTGGCGACTTGCCTGCTGTTTGTCATGGCCGGACGCGCGGCCACACCTGACGCGTTACTCATCGCTTTCAGCACCTTGGGAATCGCTTGCTTGGTGGTGGCAGCACTACGCTCGCATGCACCTTATTCGAGCGGACGCGTTGGAACGGCTCGGTGGTTGCCCGCGATGGTCGGCTACCTGGCCCTCGGTCTGGCCGCGCTTGCCAAGGGGCCGGTTGGCATCGTGTTGCCGCTAGCCGTCGTTCACCTGTGGTGGTTGATCTGCGCCCGACTGCAAGACGATTCTCTCGAATCGCAGCCGTTGGCAGCCGGCTCTTGGCGGGCGACTTTCGGACGCGTTGTGTTCGAGTTGTGGAAAGTCTTCCATCCCTGGCAGTGCTGCCGAGCCATCGCTGCGCTACGCGTGATACCGGGAATGCTGGTGTGTCTACTAGCGGCGGCTCCCTGGTACATCGCCGTGGGCCTCGAAACCGATGGCGCATTCTTGCGCGGCTTCTTCATCGAACACAACGTGAGCCGGGCCATGCATTCGATGGAGGGGCATGACGGGTCGATCTTCTTCTACCCGTTGGCGTTTCTGGTTGGCACTTTTCCGTGGTCGATGTGGTTGATTCCAATTGTGATGTGGGCGCGTACCACCGCCCGCGAGTGCGTGGTTCAGCGTCAGTTGGTGGTCTTGGCCGTCAGTTGGATAGCCGTGTATGTCGGCGCGTTCTCCATGGCCAGCACCAAACTTCCGAGCTACATAACTCCATGTTACGCCGGTGCTGCGCTGCTGGTCGGAGGTTATTGGAGGCACTTTGAATCTACTTGGGCTCTGCCGCACTTAAACTGGCGCAGGCTGGCTTATGGGCTGACTGTTGTCGTCGGGCTGGCCATCGCCACTGGATTGTGGGTAGCCAGCACGCAAACTCAGATGCCCGATCTGGCCTACGCGGCCGTGGCTGGAGCAGCGATCGCAGCCATGGGTTGCTTGGGTTTCGTCTGGGAACACCGGCAACAGGTTCGCTGGGTGCCAGCAACATGGCTGGCAGGCGGTGCCGCGTTTCAGCTGGTGTTGTTTGGTTGGGCAGCTCCCGCCGTCGATAGTTACCGTGGGGATCTGGCACTGCTGAAACAAGCAGATGTGGCGGAACCCTCACCGCACTGGTTATCGGTCGGAGGTCTGGAGCCCAGTTGGGTGCACTACCTGGATCGCACTATCGTGGAGGTCAGTACCGATGC
>JANQOL010000125.1 GCA_028289675.1 Pirellulaceae bacterium | reverse complement strand
AATCGCCAAGACCGGCTGCTTCCAGCAGGCCTCCCGATGGAACCGGCTTTGTAGCGGCTCCTTCGGCCGGAGGTTCTCGCGTTTGCGACTTGGGCTGGGGCAAGGGATCCAACTCCACGTACCCAGCGGTCCACAAGGTGACCAACATCTCGTTCAACCGCAACTGCGCCTTTTCGGTTTGTTTGGTTTCCAGCAATCGGCGTCCAACTAGATCGCGTAGCGGTTGAACCGTAGGTGATTGGAGCAACATGTAGGCCAGCAGTCGCCAGGGCAAGTGTCCCTTGCTGACCAGGTTGGCCGCCTCGCCAGCCCGCAGCTTTTCGAACTGCTCGACGGTCCAGTACGTTTCGCCTTGGCGGCGCTTGGGCATCTTTTTCTTCAGTGCCTTCTTGGCGCGGCGCAGCCCCGGGTCTTTGGTGTCTTCAGGAATCTGATCGTATTTCTCTTTCCACCTCAACAGCTTGACATCGTCTTCATGCGCGAGCGCGTAAACGTAGCCTTCGCTATCGTACTGGGGGCGTCCGGCTCGGCCGAAGATTTGCTGAGCGCTGGCCGTGTCGATGACTTTGCGGCGGTCTTTGGGACCTTTCAAAATGGTCGGCAGCACCACACTGCGAGCGGGCAAATTGATACCTGCGGAAAGAGTCTCCGTGCAAACCGCTACGCTAAGCAGCTTTTTCTGGAACAACTCTTCAACCACCCGTCGGTACTTGGGCAAGATTCCAGCGTGGTGCACTCCGATGCCACGCTGCAGCAACTGCTTCAGCTTGGGCCCCGCGCCCTCCGACCAATCGAAGTGTTCCAACTCGGCAAGTACGGCGGATTGCTGCTCTTTGCCGACTACCTTCTTACCTTTGAGCAGTTCGCCGACCTGCCAGCACTCATCTCGATTGAAACAAAAAATCAGCGCCGGAGTACGGCGCTCCTGTTCGGTGCCGGCCACCATTTTTTCAACCCACTCATCCAACGTGTGATCATCGATCCACTCGTACCGGAGCGGAACCTTGCGTTCGTGGCCCTCCACCAATTGCAATTTCCGCTGGCAGCTGCGAGCCAACCAACTGGTGAAATCGTAGCTATTGCCGACAGTGGCACTGAGCAGAAGCGTACGCACGTGGGCGGGCAACATGCCCAAGCTCAACTCCCAGACGATGCCTCGCTCCGGGTCATTGAAGCTATGAAATTCGTCCATGACGACCGCCGAGACCTGCTCAAAGTCAAAGCCCTCCGGCTGCAGCAACCGGTTGAGCAAAATCTCGGCTACCACCACCAGAATCGGCGCGTCGGCATTGACCTTTCGATTGCCGGTCACAAGTCCGACATCCGATTCCTGAAACCCCCAACGAACAACGGTTTCACGAAGCTCTTGTAGTTTTTGGTCCGTCAGCGCGATCAGCGGCGTCGTGTAATAAGCTTGGCGACCGGTCTGCAAAGCTTCATAGATGGCAGCCTCCGCAATTAGCGTCTTGCCGGTACCCGTCGGCGCGCACACGAGAACGCCTTGCTCGCAGGTAAACCATGCCAACAGCGCCTCTTCCTGGACCGGATAAGGTGGAAAGGGCAAGCGGTCGAAGTATTCAGCCGCGATACTATCGCGCCGCGATTGATCCAAGTCGCCAGGAGGCATAGGAACTCGATCCGGAAGAACTTACAACAAGCTGGTGAAATTGACTTCTTGGACGTTGAAACGAGAACCGCACTACAACTCGCAAAACCTTACTTGCAGCGGACTTGCGTTAATCTCGGATGGGGCACGCATGATTGGCATCTCATTTGCAAAACCGTAGTGCATCGGAATTCGCAGACCAGCTACACGGCTCCATTTGACTGCACTTCTATTTGACTGCACGGAGGTTCTCATGCGTAAGAAACGTCGTACGGGCGTCCTGTCGGCTCTCATCTTGGAGATCTTAACACTTCTGGCGATCGTGGCGGTCGCTCGCCCCGATTTATCGTTAGTGACCGGATGGTTGCCCAACCGCCAATCAGCTAATGGAAGCCCTGAACAATCAGCACCGCCAACATTCGCTCCACCATTGGATGCTTTCGCCAATTCAAGCCACTCGGCCGGACCAACTCCCGTACTCCCACCCACAGTCGGTTGGATGCAGCGGGAGACATATCGCTGAACCCCGGCTATCATGATCGGGTGTCGACGCGCGATAGCCCGATCAGGAGTCAACCACAGTGCAGCGCATCAAGTTCTTCAAAAGCATCGAGAGCGAATTGCTCACGCTCGAACAAGAAATCAATGATTGGCTGGAGTCGAGCGGAGCCAAACTGATTTCCGTCACGGGTAACATTGCCCCCCAGACCGGCACGTCCGGTACGTTGGGCTCCTTCTCCGCCTCGGACGTGTTGGTCATCGTGGTTTATGTGCAGCACGGTGAGTAGCGATAGCGCCTGTCGCGTGTTGGTACTGGGTGCCCACCCAGACGATGCGGAAGTCAGCGCGGGCGGCCTGATCGTGCGACATCGGCAGGCGGGATCGACCGTGCGCATGATCTCCGTCACGGACGGTCGATGCGGACACCACGAGAGGCCCGGAGAACAGTTGGTCGCTGAGCGTCGGCAAGAGGCGGCGGCGTCTGGCCGGAGCATTGGCGCCGAGTATCTGACTTGGGACTTTGCCGATGGTTCGTTGGAACCCAGCCTACCTGTCCGTGAAGCACTGATTCGGGAGATACGCAGTTTCGCCCCGGACCTGGTGCTGACGCATCGTCCGTACGACTACCATCCGGACCATCGCGCGGTTGGCACTGCCGTCCAAGATGCTTCTTACTTGGTGACCGTTCCGCATGTGTGCCCAGACCAGCCAGCGTTGACCCGAGATCCCATCGTGGCCTATATGTGCGACCTGTTTACACGGCCCACCAAGATGCGGGCAGACGTTCTACTGGACATACGAGACGAGTGGCCAACACTGATTCAAATGGCGGCCTGTCACCAATCCCAGTTCTTTGAATGGCTTCCATTTCACGCTGGTGAACTTCATCAAGTCCCCGAGGATCCAGCGGAGCGCATTACTTGGCTCAGCAACTGGTTGGAGCCTCACCACCGCACTCGCGTAAAGCACTTTCAAGCGGAGTTGCTCGAGCGCAACGTGTCGCCACCACCAGATTTCAAGCTGGAAGTTTATGAAATCAGCGAGTACGCGTCGGCCATGGAGCCCGACCACAGGCGGCGTCTGTTTCCGGGCGCCCTATAAGATGAGCGACTGGATCTCTGTGTGACCCGCACTAACTGCGCGCGTGATCTTGCCATAGAGACAGCAATTGCACCGCATGCTCGACCGCATGGATCATCTCGTTTAGCGACGCAAATTCTAAGACACTGTGGATGTTGTGTTGTCCGACCGACAAGTTCGGCGTGGGAAGTCCCATTTCGCTGAACATCGCCCCATCCGTGCCGCCTCGGATGGCTCCCCGCGTGCATGGTCTTCCCAACCGCTCGAATGCCTGGAGCGCGAAGTCCACCACATGGGGCGCATGAGACAGTGAGTCGGCCATGTTGCGGTACTGGCGAGTGCGGTTCATCTGAAAGCGGATGCCGGGAAACTGTGCGCCGATCTGCTCGGCCGCCGCGTCGATCAGTTGTGCATACTCATCCAAGCGCGCCGTCTCAAAATCCCGGAGCAAAACTTTGCAGCTGGCTTCTGCCACAGCGCCGTTGAACGCGTAGGGATGCAAAAACCCTTGTTTGCCCTCGGTGGATTCCGGGGATAGGCGATCGACGGGCAATTGGGCGACCAGCGCCGCCAGCGCCCGTGTGGCATTGACCATCCGTCCCTTGCCAATCGACGGATGGATGTTGTTACCCAAGGCACGGATCTCGATCTGATCGGCGGAAAAGTTCTCATCCTCGACCTCTCCGTGACCTCCTCCGTCCAGGGTGTATCCCGCTGCAGCCTGCGCGACGTCCAGATCCATGTACCGCGCTCCCTGTCCGATTTCCTCGTCGCAGGTAAAGACAATTCGGACTTCGCCGTGAGGCAAATGCGGGTGTTCGATGAGGTGTTCGGCCAATTCCATAATGGCCGCAACCCCTGCTTTGTCATCGCCACCCAACAACGTGCTGCCGTCCGTAGTAATCAGGCACTGGCCGACTAGTTCCGGCAACTCGGGAGTATCGCTGACGCGAATCACACGTTCTGGGGTGGGCAGTTGTATGTCGCCACCCGCGTATGCTTCGATGACTTGGGGTTGGACATTCGCGCCCGGTGCTTCCGGTGAGGTATCCAAGTGAGCGTTGAACAGGACGGTCGGAATATCTCCTTTCACGCTGGCCGGCACCGTGGCCCAAACTAAACCATGCTCGTCTTGCCGAACATCGGTGGCGCCCATGGTCCGCAATTCTTCGACCAACAAACGCCCCAACTCCAATTGGCCGGGACTGCTGGGATAGCTGTCGGAATCCGGGTCGGCCGTGGTGTCTACTTGGACATATCGTAGAAACCGTTCGAGCAACCGTTGGCCTTGTACGTTGCCAACTTCGATGCGAGCCGCGTTGTGCATATTGTCTACGACGCCTTGTATTCAGAAGACGAGAACCAGCGGCATGGCGAGACCGGTTGCGATGCCCGTAGAGCAGGCGCATACTGCGGTCATGCCGCTGTGGATGTAGCACCAGCGCAACCGAATGAAGACGGGACTTCAGCCAGTGACGCAGGACGTTCGATATTTACTGTTCGATGTAGAGAGTGTGGCTGATGGCGACCTGATTGCCAAGACGCGCTATCCGTCCGAGACGCTAACTGCCGCGGAAGCGGTGGCTCGATTCCGCCAAGACCTGCTGCTGAGCTCCGGCCGCGATTTCATCCCCTATACGTTCCATGTTCCGGTAGCCGTTGTCGTCGCCAAAGTCCGCGCCGATTTCACGCTGGCCGAAATCGTATCGCTCGACCATCCAGAACATCGTCCTCATGTCATTACCAAGCACTTTTGGACCGGCTGGGAGGCCTATAAGTCGCCCACGTGGGTGACCTTTAATGGCCGCGGATTCGACTTGCCGTTGATGGAACACGCTGCGTTTCGCTATGCCGTTTCCGTGCCGCGGTGGTTCAATCTGGGTGACCGCAGCTACGATCAAAAACGGAATCGCTACAACTTGGACGCGCATATCGACGTTCAAGAAGTGCTCACAAATTTTGGCGCCACCTGGTTTCGTGGAGGCTTGAATCTGGCAGCCACGTTGCTGGGCAAGCCCGGAAAAATGGACGTCCAAGGTGACATGGTTTACGACATGTACTGTCGAGGGCAAATCGCGGAGATCGCTGAATACTGTCGCTGCGACGTGCTGGATACCTACTTCGTTTTCTTGCGAACGATGTTGCTGATGGGAAAACTCGACTTGGAGCAGGAACAAGAGCGCGTGGCTGCTGCGAAAGACCTACTGGAATCGCAAGCCGAAGAGCATCCGGCCTATCGCCAGTATCTCACCCAGTGGGGAGACTGGACCAATCCGTGGCCGGAAACTTCGCCGGTGGGATAACTGGTATCACAACACCAGCTGCTTTTCTCCCGCTCCGCTGCGGCGAGCCTTCAAACGGATATACGGCGCGACGTAGTAGCACCGATGGTGAAAACTGCCCAGCGGCGCGTCGGCCTGAGCGTGGTCGGGTTCAACCACGTCCTCGATCGAAAACCCGCTACGGCAGATCCCGCCTAAGATCGCAGACCAACTGTGCGCAAACTCTCGCGCATCCGGCTCGCGCAGTTTGCTTGGCCCACGAGCTGCTGGAACGGCCGCATGATCGTAGTACGCATGCTCCACGACATAGTTACCGGCGTAGGTCTCCAGCGAAGTCTGTAGATTGGCCGGCTGCTTGTGCTGGCTAATGTACAACCCGCCCGCGCGCGTAACTCTTGAGATCTCCGGAAACAGATTTTGCAGCGAAGGTAAATAACAACTGCTGACCGGATGAATGACCAAGTCGAATTCTCCATTGTCCAGCATCCCCAACTCATCCATGGACGTTTCCAAGGTTCGTAGTGATAGTCGCTTTTGCTGCGCTACCTGCCGATCCAATTCCAGCATGGCTGGACTGAGATCCACAACCGTAACGTGCGCGCCGGCGGCTGCGTACAGGGGCCCGTGTCGTCCGCCACCCGCCGCCAAACACAATACGTTCCACCCGTGAATCCCTTCCTTCAGCCAGCCAGCAGGATCGACCGTGCGCAGGGGATGCCTTAGCTCATCATCCTGGACCGGTCGCGTCAGCACGTGTCCGCCCTCCGCCATGCGGTTCCAAGCACGCTGATTGTGGGACAGAGTCTCTTTGTCTTGGGCTGAACGTGGCATCATCGTGGTTTGATTGGAACGGAGAGGCTGGCAGCCACGGGTCGAACTATTGCTCGTGATCCCACCACGAACCAAGCCGCTCGACCGGGCCGGAGGACGATTCGCGGACTAGATAAGCCCACATTGGTTGAGTCGGCCAGTCGAAGCATTGTAGTAACTGGAGCCAGCAATCGTGCGGACAACTTCCGGTGAGACGGCACCACCTAAGTTGCCCGTGCGCGTCGTCGGTCAACGTGCCTGCCAACTGCCATGCCGTGCCTCGCTGGTTGCCGTTCCAAAAAAAAGCGCCGTCCGGTTCGAACCACAAGCGAGGCAACTGCTCCAGTTGGCGCTGCGCTCGCTCGAAAGAAATCTCTAGAGGCGGCCCTTGCTCGTGATTGTCCGCTGGAGCGGCCAGGATTAAATCCAACTGGGGCCAGTCGCTCATTGCGCTACCACGAATCCAATAATCGCACCGATCAGCATCGCTGGCGGCAACACGAGGGCAATGGTCACGGCGACAATCATGCCCGTTGACAGCCCAGATTTCGTAGCGGCCTGGCCAACACCAGCGCTCGCTGCGCTCGTCTGAAAACCAGCCCCATCCAAGGAGGACTCAATGCTGGGATACTGCTGTCCCGGGGGCGAAGAGGTGGGAAGCCCGCCCGCGGTGTCTTGAGCGCTGCGATCGGGATGCGTCGATTCAGCCAACGCTCCATCATGCGAACTCCTGGCCTCCCAGGATGGATCTTCTCCCAGCCACGCGACACTGCGCTCTTCTTCATAGGAAGGCGGCGGCGGAGCCAGCCAAGGTGTGCGAGTCATCGACGCCGAACCCACCGACACGCCCACCTCGGCCCAGGGTTCCAGGCGCGATGCGACTTCGGCCGCATTGGTGATCCGTTTCTTCGGATCTTTCTCCATCATGTCCACGATGATATCGACAAAATCTTCGGTGATATCAGGCGCAAAATTGCGTGGGTGCAGCGGGAATGCATCCAGATGCCGCCTCAATTTCGACTCGGTGTCACCCCCGGGAAACGGGACTTTGCCACACACCGAGTAGTACAGCGTGCATCCCAAGGAATAAATGTCCGACGCCGGGCGGATTTCCAGTGGTGTACGAATTTGCTCTGGGGACAAGTAATCCGTCGTCCCGACAATCTTGCCGGCCCGCGGGTCATTCATCAGATCCTTGGCAAACCCGGCTAACCCCACATCGGACACCTTGGCATCACCGGCCGGTGTCACCAGAATGTTGCCCGGCTTGACGTCGCGATGGACCAGTCCTTCAGCGTGTGCGTATTCCAATCCCAATGCCGCCTGCATGATGATGCGCGCCGCATGCTGGATGGGTAGCGCCCCCTGGCTCTTTACCAACCGGCGGAGATCCATCCCGGGCACATATTCGGTAACCAAATAGTGCACGTTGCCGTCCTGACCCGCGTCAAAGGCACGGACTAAGTAAGGACAGTCCAATTGGGACTGCATACGGATTTCGCGGGCAAAGCTATTGCGCGCTTCCTGGGTGGCTCGATCCAGTGGTAAGACCTTGACCGCACACTCGCGGCCCATCACCTGATGGACCCCCTTGAAGACCTGCCCCATTCCGCCTTGGCCGATCCAGTCGGTGATCAGATACTGCCCTAGGAAAAACTTGCGCCGCCCCGCGATGAGCTGATCCGCCTGATACTCGGTCAGCACTTCTTGTTCAATCAAAGTCTCGGCCAACAGCGGATCGGGGATCGCACAATCCGTAGGCATTCCCTGTTGGGTCAGACGATGCCGACAAACGCGCAGCGAATAATCCAGTTGCTGTGCGGTCACCAGCCCGCTGGCCAGCGCGGACGTTTGCAGTTCGGATTCCGACGTCATTTGATCTTCAAGGTCGTTCTGCGGTGGCTGACTCTGGTTCGACGCGTCCGCCAGTTGGCTGGCGATCGCCGCCTAGCGCAGGGTGCACATACCAGCTGCTGGTTGCGGGTTTTTCACCGACAGGGGACAATCTGCCGGTTTCCATCTAGTTCTCCATTGTACCCACCATGCCCGCCCGACTGATTGCCATTGGCGACATTCATGGTTGTGACCAAGCTCTGGCTTGCATCCTGGATGCCATCGCACCGACTCAGGACGACACCGTCGTTACGCTGGGTGACTACGTTGACCGCGGCCCGAACTCTAAAGCTGTCATTGATCGGCTACTGCAGTTGCGCGACCAGTGCACCGTGGTCGCCATCCAGGGCAATCACGAAGAGATGATGCTGGACGTTATCCAACGCAACAAACCACACTTTCGCTGGCTACAGTACGGTGGTGTGGAAACCTTGGACTCTTACGGGTTTGTGGGCGACTTGAACGCCATCCCGCCAGAGCATCATGAGTTCTTCGATTCGATGGTCGATTTTTACGAATCTCCAAACCATCTTTTCGTTCACGCCAATTACGATCCCGGCTTGCCGCTGGAAAAGCAAAACGTATACGCGTTGCGTTGGCAGAAACTGTCCGAGCACACCCCCGGACCGCACTCCAGCGGCAAACGAGCGGTCCTGGGGCATACCCACGACCGCGGCGGGGAGATTTTTGACATTGGCCACTTGGTTTGTCTAGATACCTATTGTTACGGCGGTGGTTGGCTGACTGCCCTGGAAGTGAATTCGGGCGAGCTGTGGCAGACGAATCAGCAGGGCCAGCTGCGTCACCAGCCAGCTCCCGAGCCCAACTGAAGCGGCCGTAAACACTGCGCGACCAGCAAACTCGTGCGTGACCAGCAAAAACTGACTGATCGTTAAATTCTACCAAGTTTGCTCAATTGACCCTCGCTGATTTGCCGAACGGTATCTACGGACGGTGTCTGCCTACGGCGAACACCACGTCGATTTCAATGCAAGCAAAGTAGGTCAAGGGAATCAGTCATGGACGGCTTTTCCATTGTCGAATCCAGACGCAGCGTCGGCCGGAAACCAACAGGCTTGATTTGCCTGTTGGGCGGGGCGTTGATGTGTGTGTCCCTCGCGTCGCCAGCAATGGCCCAGCTGCGAAGTGGTCGCATTCAGCGCAGTTTGTACCAGCATGAATTGCAGCCTGAGGCCGAGCAGGCTGCGTATGATGACGCAGTGACCACTGCTGCCTACGAAAGCGGCGAAGTCGTCTCGATCATGGATGACCACGTCGTGCCCGCATCATGCGCGGGCTGCTCCGATGGATGCCAAAGTTGCGATGCTGGACTACCGCTGCAAGGCTGTGGAGCTGCAGGCTGCACGGCCATGGGATGCGACGCGTGTGCGGGCGGATACTCCGAGATCGCGCCGACGTGCACCGCCGCATGCCCTCCGGGCTGTGGTCCGCTGCAAGCTCTGTGGTATCGGCTCAAAGTTCGGGCAGAGGTTCCCATCTATTGGCGTCGAGACCAAGGTCCGCCCAGCTTAGTCACGTCTTCCGATGTCGGCACGTCCGCTGACTTGGCGGGGCAATTGGGTGAAAGTACCACCAACATTCTGCTGGGTAATGGTGCGTTGACCGACGAAGGAACCGCGGGATTCCGACTAACGCTGGGAACCTGGATCGGTGGATCGGATCGCTTTGGGTTGATGTTCCGGTACTGGACGGCGGGCGATTTGGACACCACACACCGCTTTGACTCGAACTCGTTTCCAATTCTGGCGAGGCCCTTCTTCAATACCACCGTGAGTGGTTCGGAAGAACAGGATACTCAGTTGATTTCGTTCCCCGGGGAGAGTGTCGGCAATATTCAGGTCGACACTTCGTCCATGGTCGATGGTCTGGAAATCACCCTGCGCCGGCTCTTGTACAAGGACCGATTCACTCGCGTCGATTGGCTATATGGATATCAACATGTGGGCATCGAAGAACGACTGATGATCGCCAGCAGTACGACGGTGACGGCAAATACACCGCTGCAAGGAACCAACATCGCAGTCTCGGACCGCTTCCAAACGGAAAACGACTTTAACGGCTTTTCCTATGGCATCATGAGCTCGCGGCGTTTCGCCTGCTGGAAAATGGAAACGATGTTCCGCTTGGGCATGGGGAACCTACGACGTAAAGTCAATATTGCGGGTTCAACGACGACTTCGTCGGGCGGTACCTCCAGCGTGGCCAATCAAGGATTGCTGGCCCGCAACACCAACAGTCAGCCGCTGGTGGATGACACGTTTGTCGTCGTTCCCGAGGTGGGCATCAACTTTGCCTATCGCCTGCGACCAGGGATGGACTTTAACGTGGGCTACAATTACCTGCTGATCCCCAAAGTGGCTCAAGCCGCTCGGCAGTTGGACAATGACCTGGCCGTCAACTTGTCCGACCCGCTGGTCGGTGCCCTGGACCCGCAGTTGGATTTTGAAGAGCGCCGCTACTGGCTGCACTCTCTTGGGCTAGGTGTTCAGTTCCGCTACTAGACCTGCCATCTTTTTGGACGTTGCAGCAACCCAGTGGCGGCCGGGAACAAATCACATACGCGCTTCTCACCACGGGAACGGGCACGAGCGCCACTGAACAGGACCAGGAGTCGAACACCGCGGTGAGTCTCTCTTCGCAACCCGAAGACGGTGAACAGACGGATGCTTTTGCTTGGGCGCCCATCAGTCAGCTGGTGGGCCTGGAGGTCCAACCTGGAGCCCCCGGAGAAGCGCTCGTACTGTTGAACGTCGATGACCGGATGCACAATCCCATGGGATTTGTACACGGCGGCATGATCTCACTGCTCTGCGACGCGGCGATGGGTATCGCCTTTGGCCGGACACTGGACGAGAAGCATGGCTTTGCCACCATCGAGATGAAAGTCAGCTATGTCCGTCCGGTCAAACAAACGCGGCTGACCGCTCGCGCTCGGTTGATCCAGCGGGGTCTGCGCATCGGCTTTGTCGAATGTTGCGTCACCGACAGCCGAGGTAAGACTATCGCCACGGCCAGTTGCAGCTGCACGGTTAATACGTTGTAAGAGCCAACACGTTGTAAGCTGCCGCACGCGTCACGCGGATCGTTGGGCATCGCCAATGCGGACGTGAGGTAGCACCTGTTTGATGTCCGGCGATGGACGTTAGTCCGTCCGCGCAAAAATCGAGGCGACCCTCAAGGCCGCCTCGATATCGCAATAACCAAGTTACGTGTGCGCCAAACGCTCTACAACGTCCAGCCATCGCGATACTCGCGATGCACATATTGATTCAGTGCTTCATTGTTGGTGCACTTCAGCTGCTTGGCGTCCCATTCATAGCGCTCTCCGACTTCTCCGCGAAGCGCTAGGATGCCCACGAGCATCGTTTCGGTGAGCCGGCCGGCATACCCAAAATTGGAAGTCGTGCCCGCCTCGTATTCGCCGGTAATTGACTTCACGAATTCCCACTTCTGCCGCTCGTCATTGCCGGCTCGGTGAGGAATCCTCGGTATCGACTGCTCGGGCAGTTTGTAGTCTCCGACCACTTCGCCATCTTGGATGACCACCTTGTCTCCGAGCACCAAATCGTATTTGGCACCGTAGTCGTCTGGCGAGAACACGACTCCCTTGGTTCCAATTACCAGAGCACCGCTGTAGCCACGGTCACGCTTCCCAGCTTGCTTCTCGGCCAGCTTCTTTTGGAAGCCATCGTTTTTGATCTTCTTCAGTTGGTCATCACCCGGCACATTGCCGCCGTCGTACCAGTAGAATTCGCAGGCCGCCAAACCATTGCGTTCGGGGAATTCGAACTTCAATGTCGAAGAAGACGGATACTGTTCGTTGTCAGCGATGCCGGAGTTCTTCAGTGCGGTAACCGCCACGGGATCCCACAGATCCAGGGCCATGACTGGCATGTTCGTGGTATGGCAGGCCATATCGCCAAGTGCTCCGGTGCCAAAATCCAACCAGCCGCGCCAGTTGAAGTTGTGATACGTCTTGGCACCCTTGTAGGGTCGAAGCGGCGCTGGGCCCAACCACGAGTCCCAATCCAGGTAGGCGGGGACCGGATCTTCGCCTGCGGGCCGCCCCGAACCTTGCGGCCAAATTGGACGATCCGTCCAGACGTGCACTTCGCGAACATCACCGATGGCTCCCGAGCGAATCACCTCGACGGCCTGGCGCAAACCGTCTTCTGACGTGCCCTGGTTGCCCATTTGGGTCACCACACCCATGGACTCCGCCGTTTCGCGCAGCGTGCGCGCCTCCTTGATCGACCAGGTCAATGGCTTTTGGCAGTACACGTGCTTCTTGGACTTCATCGCCATCATGGCTGCGGCAGCATGCGTATGGTCAGGCGTGCTCACCGACACCAGATCGATCTTGTCGCCCAACTTGTCCAACAACTCGCGGAAATCCTGGAACTGCTCGGCGTCCTTGTACTGCAAACTCTTCTTCTGCATAAACCGTTTGTCGACGTCGCAGATGCCAACGACATGGACGCCCATATCGCCGATGTGCTTCGAGTCACTGTCACCTTTGCCACCAACGCCGATACATGCGCCCGCGACACCTTGAAGAGCCGAACTGTACGCTGGCCGGGCTGCGGCCGTTCCCAACCACACTCCGGCGCCGATCGCCGAGGTCGTGCCGATAAACTGACGACGTGTCCGTTTCTGACTCATACAATTCTCCCGTAAGTGGATGGAGGACTAGCGGCTGGGTCTGGCTTGCGCGGTAGGTTCGAGGACATGCCAGCCGGTTTAAGGTGTGTAGCTTGACCGCAAGATGTAACCTAACAAAGGAAAAGTATACGTAGACGACAGCCCACCAAACAAGCCTCCCCGGGCCACTCAGGCCACTATCTGGCTCGGTTGTGCGGTTCGGCAGTTGTTCGCATGCTGGGAAACAGGTAGTTGCGGGATCGATGACCAAGAATTAGGTTGTCGACGACTGAACCGTGCCGAAATCCAACTCTCGGGGGGTAATCCTATGGCGATCCACTCAACTGCTCAGCGTTCAGCCGGCCATCATTTGGTGCCGCTCCGCATCAAATCAATGCTGTTGGTGACGTTGACTCTGACCTGTATGTGGGCCGGTTGCAGTCGAGGCACCACATCGCCCCAACCATCGCCGGCGGGTGTCGACGCCGCAGACAATGCTCCCGCTGTGCAGGCGGACGATCCCACGGTGGTAACTCAACTGACCCAGGCTGGTTTCTCGCTGAGCAAAGACTCGCGAGGTGTAGTTACCGAGGTAACCGCCGCGCGGCAGGACGAATCGGCGGAGCTGTTTCGGTTGATCGGCCAATTGCCGCAACTGCAAGTCCTGGCATTGGGCGGTCCCGGTACGACAGATGCCGGATTGGAGTCCTTGGTTGAACTCAAACATCTCAAACGCGTCGATCTGAAGCGTTCGCTGATCACCGACAAAACGCTGAGCGTACTTGGCCAAATACCCAGCCTGGAAGTCTTGGTACTGCGGCAAACGGGTATCACCGATGCCGGCCTGGCGGGTTTGACACCGCTCAAAAAGCTCAGGGCGTTGGACCTGCGCAATACGACCGTTTCGGACGCGGCTCTCGAGCACATCTCCAAACTAACGAACCTGGCCGATCTGCAATTGGAACGCGGTCGAATCACTGACAGCGGACTAGCTAACCTGCTGCCGCTGAAGAAACTCAGGTCCCTGAATCTCAACACCACGGGTCTCAGTGACGCCGCACTCACCCACATCGGCCAGCTGAAATCGCTAGAGTCCATCCAGCTGGATTCGACGGATATCAGCGACTTCGGCATGAGTGAACTGGCTGGATTGTCCAAGCTGAAACGTCTACGCGTTCGACAGTGTTTTGTCGGTAGCCAAGGCATCCAAGCCGTGGCAGGATTGAAGAGCTTGGAACGTCTAGAATTGCGTCTGACCATGATGGACGACGATGCCCTCAAGACCATCGGGCAATTCGTCAACCTGACCTATCTGGATCTCAGCGAATGCATTGCCATTACGCCCGCCGGCTTTCAACCACTGGCAAGCTGCACCAAGCTCCAAACTTTGGGCCTTTGGGAAACGACCATCGATGACGCCAATCTCGCAAAGTTGGCCGTGCTGACCGAATTGGAGGAGCTCAACCTGAATTCCACGGCCATCAGTAGCCAGTGCGCAGACACATTGGCCAAGTTCACCAAGCTGAAGAAGCTGTTCGTATCCGGGACCGAAGTGGACGATGCGTTTGCGGAGCAGCTTGGCAAAATGAGCAACTTGCAAGAAGTCGACCTATCCAATACTGGCATCACTGATTCCGCGATCGATGCTTTGCGTAAAGCTCTCCCCAGCCTGAAAATCACTACCTAACATCCGGACAGCGCATCAGCCAGCTGGCAACGCTGCGGATTATGCTACCCAATCCAATACGCTGGCTGCCGGCCCAATTCTCTGACCTTTTGCGGACGTTTGCCTGGGGCACCTGGCCACTTGTGGACGACAACAACCAGGCATTCGTGGCGAATTTCTGGTCCCGGAGGAATCAGTGCTGTGTGGCGCGCTTTCTTTTTTGCTGTAGGAACCATGATGGTGATCGTGGGCGTAGAGTGCCTGCTGATCGACAGCGCGACATTTGCGTCTGAGGGCACTAGGACAGTTCAAGTCAGCCAGGGTTGGTTGCAGCAGCCACAGGCGCTGCAAGTTGGCACCGGAAAAGTGGTCCGTCCCCCAGAGTGGATCCCCTGGAGCCTCATCGCCTCAGGTGCCGTGGTCGTGCTGTACGCCATGACGCTGCCCAAACGCTGGGGCAACGGGGACTAGCACAAGCGCGAGGCGCGGCAAGCAGTCCAACCTCCTTGCGGCAAATTGTCCCGAAAATCGCCGATTTTTGGCGACTTTTTGCCAAGATCTTGTGAATCGAGGCCCGCTAGCGGCCATTCTTTCCACCTGTCATTGACGCCAGCAGGCCGGCTGAATAGATTCTTAAATTCGACAACCTAATGATTTACGCAAAAATATCAGCATTACTAATTCACTGGCTGCGGCTCAGCCAGTCTTTCAACGAGACAGGCCCGGTCCTTGGACTGGGAATTGGCGGATATGCAGCTCCGAAATCTCAAAGTGTTTTGCGACGTCGTTGGACGGCACAGCTTTTCAAAGGCGGCCGCCGACAATGACATGACTCAAAGCGGCGCCAGCCAAGCGGTGCAGCAGTTGGAAGAGTATTTGCAGGTCCAATTGATCGATCGCAGCAAGCGCCCGTTTTTGTTGACGGCTGAGGGCAACGCATTTCACGCTGGCTGCTTGAAGATTCTGCGGCAGTTCGATTCGTTGACGGAAGAGGTGCAATCGATTGGGCGTGATGTGGCGGGCAGTTCATCCATCGCTGCCATCTACAGCATTGGCCTGAGCTACTTGCCGGACTTCCAAAAAGAGGTCAAGGAGCGTTACCCGCAAGCGGACGTCCGCTTTCAATTTGGTCATCCTGACGAGGTCTACCGTTTGGTCGAGCAGGGCATAGTGGACTTTGGACTGGTCAGCTACCCCCAGTCGTCCAAGTCCATTTCAACGATGGCTTGGCGCGAAGAGCGCATGATTTTGGCAGCTGCCGAGAATCACCCGCTGGGTAATGCGGCCGAGATTTCTCCGACCGACTTGGCCACCCAGTCGCTGGTCGCCTTCGCACCCAATTTGCGAATACGGCATGAGATCGATCGCTTTTTGCGGCAACTAGGAGTCACCATGCAAATCGCCGCCGAGTTAGACAACATCGACTCGGTGAAACACGCCATGGAGGTCAATTCCGCCGTTGCTTTCTTGCCCGAACCTTCGGTCAGGGACCAGATCGTCACGGGCGGAGTCATTTCCTTGAACTGCCCCTGGCTCGACTTGCGGCGTCCCCTGGGACTCATTCAGCGCCGCGGAGACACGCTTGGCCGAACGTCACGCAGCGTGATGGAGTTGATTTTGGACAGCGCGACTGACGCGGGAGACAACGGCCAACCTACCGCTGTGGACCGCAGCCCGTCACCTGCCAACATGGCATAAGCATTCGCAGGACGTCAGGAAAAACACATGCAACCTCTCATTCATCTGCCGGATGCTCAAGGGCTGTACCACCCCGAGCTGGAGCATGACTCGTGCGGTGTCGGTTTCGTCGCACACATCCACGGTCAACGGAGCCACCAAAACGTCAAAGACGCACACGTGCTGTTGATGAATATGGAGCACCGTGGCGGCTGTGGCTGTGAAGACAACACCGGTGATGGTGCCGGTATGTTGACGGCACTACCTCATGAGTTCATCACGAAAGTGGCCAAGTTAGAACTGGGTGTCGACCTGCCGGCTCCGGGACAATTTGGGGCGGGCCTGGTATTCCTGCCGCGCGATGCCGATCAGCGTGCACGGTGCAAACGAACTGTGGAATCGCTGGTTGCCGACCTCGGTCAACATCTGATTGGCTGGCGCGAGGTGCCGCAGGCCACCGCAGAAGCCAACATTGGACCGGCGGCGCGGGCTGCCGAACCTTGCATCGAAATGCTGATCATCGCCGCCCGCGATTGTGACGGCGACGCGTTCGAGCGCCGTTTGTATGCCATTCGCAAGCGCAGCTCTCACCAGCTCCGCGCCGACCGTTCGCTCTCTCAGCGCAAGCTGTTTTACATTTGCAGCCTGTCGACCAAGGTCATCATCTACAAAGGCATGCTCACCACCGAACAAGTCGTTCCTTACTACCCCGATTTGCAGGATCCGGACTTCAAGACTCACTTGGCCATGGTGCATTCGCGGTTCAGCACCAACACGTTCCCCAGTTGGGACCGTGCGCAGCCGTTTCGTTTTATGAGTCACAACGGCGAAATCAACACCTTGCGTGGCAACAAAAATTGGATGACCGCCCGCGAAGGCACGATGCGCAGCGATCTGTTTGGCAAAGGTCTGGCCGACTTGTTTCCGATCTGCGAACCCGACTGCAGCGACTCGGGCACTTTCGATAACGCCTTGGAATTCCTATTGATGAACGGCCGCACGTTGCAAGAAGCGGTCATGATGATGGTGCCGGAGGCTTGGCAAAAACACGACACCATGCCGGAGAACAAGCGAGCGTTTTACGAATATCAGTCGTGCATGATGGAAGCCTGGGATGGCCCAGCCTCGATCAGCTTTACCGACGGCCACTACATCGGCGCCGTATTGGACCGCAACGGCTTGCGCCCCAGCCGCTACTACTTGACCCACGACGATCGGGTCATCATGGCCAGCGAAGTGGGAGCACTGCCCATTGATCCCGAAAACGTCAAAGCCAAGGGGCGTTTGCAACCCGGGCAAATGTTTTTGGTCGACTTTGAACAGGGCCGCTTGATCCCTGATGAAGAACTCAAGCAGACCTTTGCCGCCAAGCAAGATTACCGTGGCTGGCTCAGCCAGCAGCGGATTCAGCTGAGTGATTTGAATGAACAGGCGGCTGTCGGGCTGGACGCTGACTCGTTGCTCGCCCGGATGCAGGCATTTGGCTTCACCACCGAAACCATGCAGTTCATGCTCATGCCCTTGATCCGCGACAAACGCGACCCGGTGGGCTCGATGGGCAACGACAGCGCTCTGGCGTGTTTGAGCGACAAACCAAGACTGCTGTACGACTACTTCAAGCAGCTGTTTGCTCAAGTCACGAATCCGGCCATCGATTCGATTCGCGAAGAAATCATCATGTCGCTGGAGTGCTACATCGGCCCCGAGCGAAACCTGCTGGAATCGACGCCCGAGCACTGCCATCGCCTGCTGATTTCGCATCCCATCCTGTCCAACGCCGAATTGGCGGCGGTCAAACACATGGATCATCGAGGGTGGAAGACGCGTGAGATCGACATCACGTTCGCCCGCGATTCCGGCACCGACGGCATGCTGGCTGCCTTGGATCGGATCTGTACCGAAACAGACCAAGCCATCCAATCGGGATACAGTCTGGTTGTGCTCTCTGACCGCGCCGTCGGTCAAGACCGCGTGGCTCTACCGACTTTGTTGGCCACCGGCTGTGTGCATCACCACTTGGTCCGCACCAACCAACGCACTCAGATTGGCATTGTGCTGGAGTCGGGCGAAGCCCGCGAAGTCCATCATTTCTGTTTGCTGGTTGGCTACGGCGCCGACGCCATCAATCCCTACATGGCATTCGAAGCGCTCTGGCAAGCTCGCCGCGACGAAGTCATCGACACCGAAGAGTTTGGCAACGATGAAACGGTAGTGGCCGCCTACAAGAAGGGAGTGGCCAAGGGCATTCTCAAGGTCATGGCCAAAATGGGCATTTCGACATTGCAGTCTTACAAGGGCGCGCAGATTTTCGAGGCCGTGGGGCTTAAAGACGAGATTATTGACAAATGCTTCACTCATACACCTAGCCGAGTCCAAGGTGTTGACTTCGATGTCATCGCCCAAGAGGCTTTGCGCCGTCACGCGTTAGGCTTTCCTGTTCGCGAAGAATTTCGTTCCAGCACGCTGCCAAACCCCGGTGAATTTCACTGGAGAGCCGATGGAGAAAACCACGGCTGGACACCCACTCGGATCGCCAATCTGCAGTCGGCCGCGCGCAGCAATAGTCCGGTGGCCTACCAGCAGTTCGCGGACGAAATCAATCGTGAGAACCGCAACCGCTGTACATTGCGAGGCCTGCTGAAATTCCGTGACAATGTTGGCGACGGGCCCATTGCTGTGGAAGAGGTCGAGCCCGCGGCCGAAATCGTCAAGCGATTCTGCACCGGAGCGATGAGTTTCGGGTCGATTTCCGCCGAATCGCATGAAACGCTGGCCATTGCCATGAACCGGTTGCAAGGCAAAAGCAATACCGGCGAGGGCGGTGAAGACCCGCTTCGGTTCAAGCCGCTGCCGAACGGCGATTCGAAGCGCTCGGCCATCAAGCAAATCGCCTCCGGCCGCTTTGGGGTCACGGCCAATTACCTGACCAACGCGGACGAACTGCAAATCAAAATCTCACAGGGAGCCAAGCCTGGCGAAGGTGGGGAGCTACCGGGCCATAAGGTCGACGAGAACATCGCCCGCATTCGCTATTCAACGCCTGGCGTGGGTCTCATTAGCCCCCCGCCGCACCATGACATCTATTCCATTGAAGACCTGGCACAGCTCATTCACGACTTGAAGAACGCCAATCCTTCATCGCGAGTCAGTGTCAAACTAGTTTCCGAAGTGGGCGTGGGAACCATTGCGGCTGGCGTGGTGAAAGCCAAGGCCGACCATATTCTGATTTCCGGTGACGGAGGCGGTACCGGTGCTTCTCCGTTGACCAGCATTAAACACGCCGGTCTCCCCTGGGAGTTGGGAATCGCCGAAACCCATCAAACCCTCGTCATGAATGACCTGCGTAGCCGCGTTGTGCTGCAAACCGATGGCGGACTAAAGACGGGGCGCGACGTGGTTCTGGGAGCCCTGCTGGGCGCGGAAGAGATCGGATTCTCAACAGCACCCCTGATTACAATGGGTTGCATCATGATGCGCAAGTGTCACTTGAACACTTGCCCGGTTGGCATCGCTACCCAGGATCCCGTGCTGCGTAAGAAGTTCAACGGCAAACCGGATCACGTCGTCAACTACTTGGTTATGGTGGCCGAAGAAGCACGCTCCTACATGGCGCAACTGGGCTTTCGTACTTGGGACGAAATGGTCGGGCGTGTCGACGTGCTGGATGTGGAAGATGCGATCGACCATTGGAAGGCGGACGGCATCGATTTGACAGCCATTCTCAGCCCCGCAGTCCCGCTGAATCCTGAGTCCAGCGTGTACTGCACGCAGATGCAAGATCACGGACTGCAGCAATCACTGGACGTGACCACCCTGGTTCCGGCTTGTCAGCCGGCTGTCCAGGCCGGCAAGCCAGTCAAATTGGAATTGCCGATTATCAATACCAACCGCACCGTCGGTACCATCCTCAGTCACGAGGTCACCAAGCGCTGGGGTGCTGACGGCTTGCCGGAAAGCACGATTTTGATCAAGTTCCGCGGTTCCGCCGGCCAAAGTCTGGGAGCCTGGATCACCCAAGGCATCACCTTGGAGGTGGAAGGAGACTGCAATGATTACGTGGGTAAGGGATTGTCCGGTGGCAAGTTGATCGTCTATCCACCCAAGGTCAGTTCGTTCCCGGCCGAGGACAATATCTTGGTCGGCAATGTATGCCTGTATGGCGCAACCAGTGGGCGAGCGTTTTTTCGAGGACGATCGGCTGAGCGATTCTGCGTTCGCAACAGTGGTGCTTGGGCCGTCGTCGAGGGAGTGGGGGACCATGGTTGTGAATACATGACCGGTGGTCGAGCCATTATCCTGGGCCCCACCGGCCGTAACTTTGCCGCCGGCATGTCCGGAGGCATTGCCTATGTCTGGGCCAAGGATCGGGACGCGTTTCGAATGAACTGCAATCTGGGAACGGTCGAGCTGGAGGATGTCGTCGAAGACCAGGACAAGGCCGAATTGTTGGAGATGCTAGAAGACCACCGTGACTTGACGGGTTCTACCGTCGCTGCTCACATCGTAGACCACTGGCCTGCAGTGCTGACCGAGTTCGTCAAAGTAATGCCCGTGGATTACAAGCGTGTATTGATGGAACGAGCACGCCATGACGAAGAGAGCGAGTCCGAAATACATGACGAAGCCATGAGCCAATAACGCGGGCGATGCGTGGCGCCGCCAGTTGCTGAAACGCCGCCACGGCCAACTCCTCTCACTGCGCGCACTGGACTGAAGACAAGAAACCATGGGAAAACCGACAGGCTTTAAAGAAATACCGCGACAGGCGCTCCCCTATCGCGATGAAATGCAGCGTTTGGAAGACTTTGGTGAGATCTTCACCGAGGGCAACGAAGAGCACCTTAAGTCACAAGGGGCCCGCTGTATGGATTGCGGCGTGCCGTTTTGCCAGTCCAACACCGGTTGTCCTATCGACAATTTGATCCCGGAATGGAACGACTTGGTGTACCGCGGGCGCTGGCGCGAGGCCTTGGAACGCTTGCACAAGACCAACAACTTTCCGGAATTCACCGGCCGCGCCTGCCCCGCGCCCTGCGAGGGATCTTGCGTGCTGGGCATCATCGAACCGGCGGTCACCATCAAGAACATTGAGAACGCCATTATCGATCACGGATTCGCGGAAGGCTGGGTGCACGCCGAACCTCCGGAAACTCGAACCGGCAAAACGGTAGCCATCGTGGGCTCGGGACCGGCTGGCCTGGCGGCCGCGGCACAACTCAACAAGGTCGGTCATCAAGTAACCGTTTACGAGCGCGCCGATCGGATTGGCGGCTTGCTGATGTACGGCATCCCGTGGATGAAATTGGGCAAAGACGTCGTGGAACGCCGCGTGAACTTGCTCAAGGAGGAAGGGATTCAATTTGTCACGTGTGCCCATGTTGGCAAGCCGGAAGACTTCCCAGCCGGCCACATGACGCAAATCATGCAAGAACGTGGCTGCCCGATGCAATTCATTGATCCCAACGACTTGTTGCGGGACTTCGACGCGGTACTGATGGCTACCGGAGCCACGCGTCCATTTGACCCCACCGCGAAATGTCCGGGTCGCGACCTCGACGGCATCTACTTTGCCATGGATTTTCTGACCCGCAACACGAAGAGCCTGCTGGATTCCAATCTGGAGGACGGCGCCTACACGTCCGCTCGGGATAAGCAGGTAGTGGTCATTGGCGGAGGTGACACCGGCGCAGACTGCATCGGTACTTCGTTGCGCCACGGCTGCAGCAGTCTTGTCAATTTCGAATTGCTGGACGTGCCGCCGGCCGAAAGGGCCGCGGATAATCCTTGGCCGCAGTGGCCGCGAATCTACCGCTTGGACTACTCGCATGCCGAAGCCCAAGCCAAATGGGGCGATGATCCCCGCGCCTACAACGTCATGACCAAAGAATTCGTGGGCGACGGACAAGGCAACGTGGCCGGTGTAAAAACCGTTTCCGTCGACTGGAGTCAG